>JBGTFX010000132.1:0-6333 GCA_041747055.1 Balneolaceae bacterium | reverse complement strand
GGATTACCCCTTTGAATCCCGGGCCGATCCCCCAGAAACCATTATTCAGGGGTCTCTTTTTTAAACTCGGATAAAATAGACTCTGGATAAGCAGAAACGCTATATTTACTGAACACCTGAAACGTTTAGGACACTATTGGTGAAATAACATAATTCGGAAATCCATTGTATGAACTATTTACCACAGGATATGGAAGAAATGTCCAGTTATTTGAGTTAGAATTATCATTCTCAAGAGTTGGTAAGGGTTCAAAAACATAATCCGGAACTTTTTTGCTTTTAAATGATTTTTTAATCACCTGATTTTGAGAAATTGTCCAGTCAAGGTATCCAATCGATTGCATCCCTTCAGGCCAATTACTATCCACCTTACTGTTAAAGTAAATCAGGGATTTAATTTCTGTATATTTATTTTCAATTACTGAAAATGCATTTTCTATCCATTGGTTTTGGATTCTGCCATCGCGTAATGTTCCAAATTCAGAAATTACTACGGGGGTTGACGGTAAATTCTTTAACTCTTCGTGAAATGGTTCGTATAAGCTCTCGAAATCGTGCCATTCGCCATCTTTGTTGTATTTTCCATAATCCAGAATATTAATTCCAATCCAGTCAACATATTCCCTACCGGGATAAAATTCCGCAATGTTTTCTGCTTTCCATGGGTTCCAAATCCATATTACATTGTGGGCATTACTGTTTTTAAAGATTTCATAAGCATGAACCCATGCGTTTTTAAATTTAGTTGCAGCATCATTACCCTCCAGATACCAGGGATAAAACGGATTGTCTAACTCGTGTGCAAATCTCAAAAAAACAGGTTTTTCAAGTTTTCTGAGTTTGTCTGCAAACTGTAATATGTAATCATCGAAAAAACCGCTTGAAATCAGGTCATACACATGGGCACTGTCAGGTATTTCATCTTCAAAAGAATTCAACCACGGTTCCCAGGTAATCATAGGAATGGACTTATTCAGAAATACTGAATCAAGAATAGCTATTGGAAAATTAGATTCAATATTCTTTTCCCATGCTATATAAAACGAAATGATATCGAAATTTTCTTCTATTTGATCAGATACACTTTTTACATTTTCAAAACTAGTAATACCATCGTCATTTTGGGGAGCAAAAATTCCAATATATTTCATAACATTTTTCTCCTGTACTTGGGGTTGAACACCATCCCACTTTACATATTCACTATGATAATAAAAGCCACCTGATAGTACTGAAATAACTATTACCAGCGGCAGTGCTGCTTTTTGCCAGGTGGAATAGCTTACATTTCGTATTGTATTTAGAAGTGATTTTTTTTGTTCTTGAAAATCCAGTCTTACCAATACCGGTTTTTGTTTTTCATACGCAAATACAAATGTGAAAAACATGAAGAACGCATTAACCAGGGCAAAACCCGACATGAATATTGAGAACGGTGTAAAATCAATAGCTAAACCATAAATAACAGCTACAATCGAAACTACCCCAATAACGATATTTGGCACCAGTATTTTCCAACTGGTACGTTCTTTGTCTACTTTTGGAGTGGGTAAATAGGGTACTTTTTTACGAATAATAGTGTAAATAATTCCGATAATATTAATCCACCATGTACATGCCAATAGTAAGGCGCCCAACTGATGGGTTCCCCATTCACTTTTATCCATTACCCACCGCTGCACATAAAACCGGATACCCAAAAATGAAGCTAAGACGGGGATAAAAATCAGTCCAAAATTAATAATGTTACCTTTCCATGGCATGGCAGCAGCAAATAGTGAGATTATAGGGACCAAGAAACTTAATAGAAAAACAATACCGGAAAGATAGTGAAGGGGTAAAATTCCGAAATGAACCCTTTGTCGCCAGGTAAATTTTTTAAACAGTTTTGGATATACAGAAACAAGCAATTCCAAAGTTCCTCTCGACCATTTCAACTGCTGTTTGTAATATGAAGTAAGTGTGGCAGGTACAAGCCCTTTTGTAAATATTTTAGGGACATAAATCGATTTCCATCCTTTTGCATAGAGTTGCATTGCAGTATGCATGTCTTCCGCTAAACCAGGGGCATGGCCGCCAATTGAATCGAGCGCTTTTCGTCTGAAGATGCAATTTGCGCCAATGGCATTTACCGTACCATAGGTGTTCATAGTCATCATTAAAGGGCCATAAAACTGAAATGTTTGCTCGGCAGCTCCTTTGGCAACCAGCGATTCATCAACATTGTAATATGCCTGAACAGATTGAACGAACCCAATGTTTTCATCCTCAAAATAAGGGACAATCTCATCCAGAAATTCTTCTTTTGGCACATGGTCAGGATCCAATATCAAACAAATATCTCCAGTTGCCTGTTTGAGTGCATTGTTAATATTTCCCGCCTTGGCATTAATCCGGTTATCTCTCGTTACATGCTTTATCCCGTGCTTTTTACAAAACTCCTTTAAATGTGAGTCATCTGCTTCATCGCATAAATAGGTTGTGTGAGGATATTTCATCCTTTGAATGGCAAGAAGAGTTCCCTCCACTATCTCATAAGGTTCACCGGGGAAATAGGTAGTAAAAACATCAACTGTAAAATTTTTTGTCAGTACCGGCTTTTCGGGAACAGAAATATCCCAGTAATGATACCAGATATAAATAATCCGGAAGCTGTCAAATGATAAAATTCCCATCAAAAGCCAGTAAAGCCATTTATGATCAATGAATGCAGGCGTTAGGAACCAATAGAAAAAATTGATAATACTTACCAGCCCAAGAATCACTAAAATTCTCAGTGTTAACTTTTCTCTCCGTGTCGGTTCTTTTATAACTGTGGTGTTTGTGATCATTTATTATCTAAAACGTAGAACGGAGTGTTCGTGGTGGCAAAAAAACCATCCTGATCATACACATAAGCGAATATTCTGTAGGGCCCTTCTTTTTTGGGGGCTAGGAAAGTTGTTTTGTTTTTCTCAAAGTTGACAAATGGGTCTATCGGTTGATAGTTTTTTACTGCTACTTCATTTATATCGCTAAACCATGCTTCAGGATATATTTCCCAATCAATTAGTACGTCATCATCATTACTGTTTTCAAGAAAAAATAATTCTGCATGGCTTAATTCACCGGGGGAAAAAATTAAATTTTCGTGTGCACCTTGATTATTGACAAGCATATAATCTAACCCAATTGATCCCGGAGAATCGTGCGAGTAGTTTAGTCCGCCTGGTAAATAGTCACTAATATCTTTTGAATCCTCATTGCTTGCAAACATGTAGTCCATTGCTCTTATTTCAGGGGAGACATCCGCTTGCCACATGGTTTCAATTACCTTAATAGCCTCTGATTTATACTCATCTTTAAAAAGGCTGAACCATGTATGTGTTCGCTCAAGTTTAGTTCCCCAGTAAAATAATAAAGACCCAAGATTCCCCTCATCTTCAATATCATTAATCATATTATACCGTGTTCTAATTCGCTCAGACTTTATAGTACTTGTCGCCTCTATGGGTGCACCCCAAGACGTAGTAATTGATTCCCAGGGGCCGTCCGGGCCAAATTCACTAAAAAAATAAGGCCTGGATCCAAATAAAAAGGAAATTTGAGCTATGTGTGATTTGACAAATTTTGTATTGCCGAATGTGTTAAATGAAATAAGATCTAACTTGGGGGAATGAAAGTAGATGCTACTTATAGTCTTTCGGCTAACTCCAATAATTGATGTTGAAACAGGATGATTAGGATCAACTTCCTGAATCATAGACACTAACTCATTGAATGTTTTAATAAAATCATTCTTTTTAAGAACAAATGGATAGTTAATCTCGTTACCCAAATTCCATATTAAAAGTGCAGGATGATCTTTATGCTGATTAACCAACTCCTTAATTTCTTTTTTTAAAGCTGTAATATCATCCTCATCATCGTAAAAATTGTACAATTTATTATATGCCGGTATTGGGATATCAACTATCACTGCTAAATTATGTTTATGTGCTTTATCCAATTTTTTTTGAAGATTTGATGGTTCATATAACCTGATTGCGTTTCCTCCAATTTCAGCCAGCTCTTTAAAATTAGATTCCCCGCCGGCCCCTTTTATAAAAAACGGCTCTCCATTTCTAAAAAGCTGATGTCCCTGATCGGTTTTTCTTATATATACCGTGTTGGTTTCATCAATTAGTTGTGCTTTATCATGATTTCTCAAAGCGAACAAACCTCCCAAAGCTATAATAATAAAAAGGGCTAAACCTATATAAATAAGTAGTTTAAACTTCATTTTTATAAAAAACAGTCATAGGTTATTTATTAGTAATGCTTTCCAAACCGGGTTTAATTCGCCACAGGTTTGTGTAACTGAATGATTCTATTGTTCTACATTCTATATACAAGATTGATGCCAATACATCTTCAACTCTTTTCTTTTACTTAAATAAACGGGCTATGCAGCTTAAGAAGTGATTTTAGACTGGATGCTAGAAATAGCAGATTATAAATCTGCTTGCGAAGCTAAAGATGAACAAACAGGAAGTAAAATTTACACACATACCATAGTACTCTTTTCACACCGGCTGGATGTCAACACCAGAAAGACTACCTATAGATCACACTTTTATCTTTTGTCCTAATTGATGACTCTCTTGTGCAAGTTCAATCATTCGAATTACCTCTCTGCCCTGCTCAGGCTTTACAGCTAGATCGCCTGTACCTGAAATAGCGTCTACTAAATTTTTATAGAAATTTTCATATCCACCAACTTCTGTTTCCACATCTTCTGTATGGATTTCACCATCTTTAAATAGATGAAGCTTTCCCCAATTTTCTTTTTCTTCAACTCCCCAGTTATCTAAAAACGGATTTTTTCCTGATTTCAATGTAGTTTCCTGGGGATCCATCCCAAATTTTATGTACGATCCTTCTGTACCTCTGAGGATGTATCGGGGAGATTCTTCCGGAACCAGCATTCCGGCATTTAACGTTGATTTAAAATCACCGTAATCAAAATCTATTCGAAAATAGTCATTGGTAACACTTCCCTCCCGCTGCTTTCGAATATCAGCATAAACGGTTTTAGGAGTACCAAACAGCTGCAAAGCCTGATCAATCAGATGGGGAGATAAATCATACAAAATTCCACTTCCCGGAACATCCTGTTCTTTCCAGGCACCGTCCCGTTGATAGTTCCGGAACCGGTTAAAATTGCTAATGAATTCTACATGTTTTCCCAATTTCCCACTATCAATTACCTTTTTCAACGTCAGAAAATCACCATCCCAACGGCGATTTTGATAGGTTGTAACAATACGGTTTCTCTTTTTTGCTAGATCCATTAAAACCCCGGCCTCTTTTGATAGAAGTGTCATGGGCTTTTCAATAATAACATGTTTATCGGCAAGAAGTGCCAACCGTGCCTGATTAAAATGAATGGCATTCGGTGTCGTGATTACCACGAGATCGATCAAATCATCTTTTAAGAGATCTTTAAGATCTTGTACAACCTCAATATTCGGATGATTCGTCTGGGCTTCATTCCCGCTTCTCTGAACAACTTTTTTTATCTGTAATCCCTTTACGGATTGAATTATTGGGAAATGAAAAATCTTGGCCGAACTACCGTACCCTACAATGCCTATGCAGATGTTTTTTGACATATAAGTAACTTTTTTGAATTTGGAATGCTTGTGTGCTTCGATAAGTAGTCTCTCTATATATTAGATAGCAGGTTCAATTCATCATTCCAAATGAATCAAAACAAAAAGGTTGAAGAGTGTCAAAAAATATTCTTCAACCTTTGGATAGGATCTGATAAGTCACTCTCTCGGGAAAACTTGATCAGTTTTCTCTCTCTAAAGTTGGGTCACATGTTGATTTGTTAAAAAACCAGTATATCGGGCACCAGGCCACTGTAGCGGATGCAATTGGAATAATTCCTAACAGACCCCAAAGGGATTCTGTAATAAAACCGATAATTAAAATTACAATTCCAACTACCATTCGTATCACTGTATCTACATTTCCTACATTTTTTTTCATGATTGTCATACTGTTCACCATTTATTGAGTTTTAAACTTCTCCATTAACTATTGAACTGCTCGATGTACTTCATTTATTTCAATTATAGGATACACAGATTAACTCTATTCTATTGTAATGGCAGCCATGGATATGATGTAGGGTATTTACTTACATTAATACTCGGACGGGGACGCGTACCCCGAAGCTCATATCTTGTTTTTAGTTAATCTTACTGCAATATTCGCAGTTATCTTACAGGAAATAAGCTGGCACCTACTACTATTACGAAGCAAACACCAATAAATAATAATTGGATGTACGGCGGGAGGTAAATC
>JBGTFX010000131.1:0-10275 GCA_041747055.1 Balneolaceae bacterium | reverse complement strand
AGTCGAACTTCATAGCGTGATTGAACATCATTAATCAATGCATTCTCAATTGCATTTTGTTCACTCCAGGAATCGAAATCAAAACCAATAGCCGATTTACCTCCCAATTTCAATGCTGCAATAGCCAAAATTCCTGTACCGGTCCCGGCATCCAATACCGTTTTTCCTTCACAATTAAGCCGGTCAAGGTGCCGGAGCATCAACCGTGTTGTGGCGTGATAGCCTGTTCCGAATGACATTTTAGGATCAATTTCGAGGAGAATCTGTCCCGGTTCAGGTTCTTTAAGTGACCAAGTTGGCCGAACTAAAAAATTCCCAACAACCTGAGGCTCTATACTCTGCTCCCATGTCTGATTCCAATTTTCTTCTGCAACTTCTTCAAATTCCATGCTTTCAGCACCGGGAAATGCTATGACCAGCTGCTCGATATATTCCCGACTTGAATCGTTAAAGCGTGGCTTCTCTACAAAAGCAATTAGCTGATCATCCAGCTGCTCAAAGCCATAAAAATCGAGATCCATAAGCTCAGAAATAAAATATTCATGATATTCAGAATCTATTGCTATGGTAAGCTTTAAGTAATTCATCGTGGTATTCGGTTGTAAATGAGTTCCAACACAACATCCCCAACCGCCTGCAGCGTTTCAGTATCAATAATTTCCATGTTATCATTCTGCGTATGCCAGTAAGGCGGAAAATTTACCTGCCCATTGGGCTCTGCTGTGTGATGAATGATGTTCACCATTGGAATTCCTGTGGTTTGATACACTGCGACATGATCATCAGCTACACATCCACCCCGTTCGTTCAAAAACATATCCTCATAACCTAACTCTCCCGCAATTTTCCACAGCTGATTCACCAGACTTGGAGCGAACTGCATGGAATAACCCTCTTTGGCAAATTTAGCATCGACTCCTCCAACCATATCAAGTAAAATACCAAAACGGGGATTGTAACCCGGTACCGGAGGATTATTCCCCCAGTGACGTGCACCTAAAAAGTAGTTGTTCAAATCACCTTCCATTCCATAATCTTCACCATCAAAAAGAATGATATCCACGCCAATCGGTAGGTTATTTTCAGCAAAAATAGATGCAAACTCCATCAAAACCCCGACTCCACTTCCACCATCATCAGCACCAAGGATTGGCAATTCAGGATTATCGGGATCCTTTTCTCCACGCGGACGGCTGTCCCAGTGTGCAGCTAACATAATTCTATCGTTGTATTGCGTGCCAAATGAGGCAAGCAGGTTAAACATGGTTAGTGTATCACCATACACCTCCTGCTGAAATTCCTGAACAAATACATTTTGCCTGCCGGCAACGTCACGAAAGTAATCCCTAAGGTAATTCATGGTTTGAACATGGGCTTCGGAATTTGGAACACGGGGGCCAAACTCTACCTGCGCCTCTATAAAATCATATGCCCTTTCCGAAGAAAATGCAGGTACTTCACGATTTTGCCGTTCAAAATTTAAACTGTCATCATTTCCACAAGAGTAAATCAATAACGAAGTAGAAAGTAGTAGTAGAAGAGCTCTTAAACTTGTCATTTGTTCTTTTTTGATCGGTGAATCATTGAAGCTGATGATTGATGTACAGGTATAACAATGGTGTCCAGAATGTTTACATGGTCAGGTCTTCCTGCCACAAACAGCACGATTTCTGCTACATCATTAGCAACTAACGGTTTCATTCCTTCATAAACGGATGCAGCCTTTTCTGTATCACCCGAAAATCGCACTTCGCTAAATTCTGTCTCTACTAATCCGGGAGAAACTACACTCACACGAATATTTGTACCATGAAGATCTTTTTTCGTTGCCTGAGTAATGGCATTCACCGCAAATTTTGTCGCGGAATAAACCACTCCACCGGCATACGCTTCATGTCCGGCGGTAGAACCCAAATTGATAATATGTCCACTGTTTCTCTCCCTCATTTTTACAGAAACATATCGGGTGATAGTAAGAAGTCCTTTTACGTTTGTGTCGATCATCCGGTCCCAATCGTCCAAATCAGCCTGATTGATGGGATCTGTTCCGGCTGCAAGTCCGGCGTTATTGATTAGTATATCTATGGGATGAGTAATAGACGAAATTGCAGATTTACAGGCGTCCCGATCCCGAATATCAAAGGAGAGAATTATAACATCTACCCCATTTGATCTTTTTAATTCCTGTTGAAGATTTGTAAGCCTCTCCTCTCTTCTTCCTGTGAGAACCAGGTTTGAGCCTGACGCAGCAAATTGTTTCGCGCAGGCTAAACCAATTCCGGATGTTGCCCCGGTGATTAAAACCCATTTGTCTTTCAACCGGTTCATTACCCCTCCTGCTGAAGGGATTCGATTTCCCGTCCTGCCCGAAGTATATCTGTTTCGTGAAATGCATCACCCATAAATTGAATGCCAATGGGTAAACCATTTGAGTGGGTTCCGGCCGGTACGCTGATTCCACAAATTCCGGAGAGATTTGCCGAAATGGTATAAATATCATTCAGGTACATTTGCACCGGATCATCCTGATTCTCGCCCAGTTTAAAAGCAGTAGTCGGTGCTGTTGGTGACACAATCACGTCCACTTTTCTGTACGCTTCTTCAAAATCTTGTTTGATAAGACGGCGTACCCTCTGCGCTTTTCCAAAATACGCTTCATAATACCCGGCACTTAAAACATACGTACCCAGTAGAATACGTCGTTTCACTTCTTTGCCAAAACCTTCGGTTCTGGATTGTTTGTAAAGGCGAATGAGTGGTGAATCCTGTTTGGCAATAGACGCCAATAGCATGTCTCGTTCTTCTCCCACTGCTACAGCAAGACGCTATTCGAGTGAAATTTGTTCTTGTTTAAGCTGCTCTTCCACTTCATTGAAATCAGCCCGATGTCCATAACGGATGCCATCATACCGGGCGAGATTACTGGATGCTTCCGCCGTGGCAAGTATGTAGTAGGTGGCTATGGCATATTTTGTGTGGGGAAGATGAATAGGCACAAGTGTGTGTCCCTGCTTTTCAAGGCTTTTTAACTGATCCTGAATCAGGGATCTGATTTCATCATCCAGCCCTTCACCAAAATACTCTTCAGGAACACCAATCTTTAGTTTCTTTGATGTCTTTACAGCTTCTGCATAATCTTCCACTTTAATATCTGATGAGGATTGATCCATAGGATCGTGCCCTGCGATATGCCCCAAAATAATAGCAGAGTCAGTAACATTCTTTGCAAAAGGACCAATGGAATCGAACGAAGATGCGTAGGCAACTAATCCATGACGCGATACACGTCCGTAGGAAGGCTTTAAGCCTACCACGCCACAATAGGATGCGGGCTGACGAATGGAGCCTCCTGTATCACTGCCGAGAGATACATCGCACATATCTGCTGCAACGGCGGCCGCGCTACCCCCGCTTGAACCACCGGGTACATAATCTGTGTTACGAGGATTTTTTGTAGGGCCGTATACGGAGTTTTCGGTAGAAGAACCCATGGCAAATTCATCCATGTTTGTTCTTCCAATGAAAAGAGCATCTTCATTCAGTAGTTTTTCAATGGCAGTTGCATTGTACACACTGTTGAAATTCTTAAGAATATTACTTGAGCAGGTGACATTTTTCCCTTTTTCGCTAAGAATATCTTTAACACCAATAACAGACCCTGCAAGAGCACCGGCAGATCCGTCCTTAATTTTCTTTTGAATCTCCTTCGCTCTTTTACGAACAGAATCAAAATCAGTGTTAATAAATGCGTGTATAGATGGGTTCTTTTCTTCAATGGTACTGATGTATCCATCAACAATATCAGTAAAAGAGATACTACCGGATTTTAACCGCTCTTTTGTTGAGAGCAAATTCTTCATTCAGAGTCTTTATTTTTGGTCAGATTTTGTTTCTTCCTTATTAACCGGTTCTTCAGATCGGCTGGGAGGTTTAGTAGTTCTATTAATATCCTCGTTGCCCTTATCTATTTCTTTTTTAATATCATCTGATGCTTTTCGGAACTCATTTATGCCCTGGCCTAACCCGCGAGCAAGTTCAGGAATTCGTTTCGCTCCAAAAAAGAGCAGGATAACTAAAACCAAAATGACTATTTCGAAACCGCCTGGCATTCCCATAATATTCCTTTTTTCTAAAAAATTTTTATTGAGGTAATGGAACTAAGATAAAAAATATTTTATTGACCTTTTGAAGTGCTTTCAAAAAAATGTTTACCTTTGGCAACTTTTAATTTGCATTTGTCTTCTACAAACAGTTTATAACAAACAACAATTTTATTAAATCGATTTAAAGCGAATAACATATTATGATTTGGACAGTTGAATTAGCAGCAGTTTTAGATGAAGCACCCTTTCCGGCTACCCGCGAGGAATTAATTGAATGGGCAGAACGTAACGGTCTTCCACAGCAAGCTATCGACAATTTATATGAATTAGATGAAATTGCCGAAGGCGAAGACACTATTTATGAAGGAATTGAAGATATCTGGCCTGATTATATTCGAAAAGAAGATTTTTTCCACGGCGAGGAAGATGAAGGGTTTGATTACGATGACGTTTAGTTAAAGAACTGCTAAAAAGCCATTAATTACCCTCTGTAATATCGTTTATAGCGATATCGCTACATTTTTAAAACATGACCTCAATCTGTGTTCGCCTATTTATAGCTTTAATTGTCCTCTTTCTATTTTTGTCACTCAATCATCAGGAAAGTATTGCTCAGAATAATGATCAGTTACGACCCACCGGTGAGACTGACAAAGTTGTGCGAGTCGTTCGTTTTTCAGGAAATGATGATATTGGCAATGGAACTCTAAAAAGACTGGTAAGAACACAGAATAATCGTGAGTTTTTAGGAATTCCCCGCTTTACTCCATGGTATTACATCCATCAAGCCATTGGAGTAGGGGAATCTCCCTCCTACCTTAACCGGGAACTTGTTGCAACAGATATCGGCCGAATAAGAACCTTCTACCAAAATCTCGGGTATTTTGAAGCTACAGTTGATACTTCCATTATTGAATTTAGGCCAAATAGGGTTGAAGTTTCATTTATAATAGAAGAAGGTCCGCGCTCAACTATAAAATCTGTTGCTTATAAAGGATGGCCGGAATTCGAAGATGAACAACTGTTGTTAGACTTTTATAGCGCCAGTGCTATGGGTTCTGATTCGGATATGGTGAACGATTCTACGTTTTCGGTTGATCGCAATTACCGGGTTAGTGATTTAAGGACTGAACAAACACGCATTGTTAACTTTCTAAAAAATAACGGCTATGCCTCTGTTCAGCGAGATTCGGTTCTTGCTCTCGTAAAACCAACCGGCGAAGAAGAAAATAGCTACGATGTATTATTTTCGATCAGGCCCGGACGTTTCTATAGGTTTGGTGATGTTCATATTCGCCTGGCGGGCCTGGAATTTAGTGATGTTTATGAAGAATCACTTGTAGTGTCCGACGAAGAGAGTACTACACCCGGTTATTCTATCTATATAGAGAAGCAAAAAAGTGCTCAAACCCGATTCAGTCTGCTTTCTGAACAAATAGCCTTCAAACCCGGGGAGGCATTTGATCAATCCGCTTACCTGCGAAGCGTAAATGCATTTCAAAATCTCGGAATTTTTCTAACCAACCGATTTGGATTAAATGAAGAAGTAAGTGCACCGGATTTTACAAGAGAGGAAATCCCCGTGTACATCGATTTGCAATCCATACCAAAACATTCGATACGGGCTGAACTTTTCGGTATGAGGCGTTTTGGATTTGGTACAGGATTTGGAATAAATTATAACAATAACAATTATCGTGGCAGAGCCGACAATTTTTCTCTGGGTGTAAATACAAGCTTTGAGTATGTTCCATCGGGTACTATAAACGAAATTGCTCCTAATAACACTGACAGCGGAAGACGTACTCGATCGGGCGCAACTTTTTTTCAAAGCCATGAAATACGAGCAGAGTATTCTGTTCCAAGGCTAAATTTTCCATTTCAACCTTTTCAAAATCGTTCGTGGGTTCAAAGCTCCAGAACAAGATATGCCCTGACCTACAGCCAGTCAGATCAACTGTTTTTTAGAATTAATTCTGACATCCGATTTAATCTTCGATATGAGGTAACTCATTCACAGAAACTGACCAGCTTATTTGATCTTATTGAAGTGGATATTATTGATACGGATCCTTCTGCCCAGTTTCGTCAAAACCTGATCGATGAATTTGGTGAAAATTCTATAGAGTTTCAGCGTATTGAGGAGGATTTCCGTCCACAGGTTTCTTCAATAATCCGATACACGATTCGTAACAGGGATGTTGATTTAATCAGGAAAAACAATGGGTTTTCTACTGAGTTATCTGCTGCTTTAGGTGGCAATTTACCCTATCTGCTGGATCGCTTTGTATCCAATCCAGGCACCATAGATCAATCCCTGCCACCTCCATTCAACCTTTCGTCAAATCAGTTACAATATAGTCGCTTCATTAAATTTTCAGCAGACTTCAGACGTTATCTGGAACTTTCACCCAGCCTAGTTTTTGCCGCAAGAAGTTTTACCGGTTATGCTCAGCCGATATTCGAAAGTACCTCTATTCCATTAAACCGGCGATTTTTTGCAGGTGGCAGTAATGACATCCGTGGTTGGGCACCGTTTGATTTAGGCCCCGGTGCAATACCCGGAACCCCACCCGTTCAAGGTGGAGAAATAAAACTGGCAGCATTTACTGAGTTCAGGCAGGTATTCATCCGTAACTTTTTAAATACCAACTGGCAACTCGCATGGCATACAGACGCAGGTAATATCTGGTATGGTCGCAGAACATCTTTGCTCGATGAAGAGGATGATGAACTATTGGATGAAGGTCGATTTTATTTTAATGAATTTTATAAACAAATTGCTGTTGGTTCGGGACTAGGCCTTCGCTTCGATTTTGAGTTTCTTATTATTCGTTTCGATGCAACATTCCGTGTTCACGATCTACAAAAAGGTTGGTTTAACGATGGAAAACCCCGATACAGTTTTGGAATCGGTCACTCATTTTAACTAAATTTTTATGAAAAAAAATAGCACCCTACAGAGAATGAAAAATCAATCTAATATCATATTTAAATCACCATTTCTGTCTGATTTTTCCATAACTGAGCGGTATGAATTCCTGCAGCTTTGCCACCGGCGAAAATACAAGGAAGATGAGTATATCTTCTATCAAAATGATCCGGGTACGGGAATGTATTTCATTGAAGAGGGGCAAGTTCAGTTAATGGTGGTTAACAATCAAAAAGATCCGGAATCCGAAAATATCACATTTGATTTAACCGCACCTGATGATTTTGGCTCTATGTCCATTGGTTATGATTTAAGAAGAATGTCTTCTGCCCGGTGCATAACCAACTGCATACTGCTCGGATTCTTTAAACCGGATTTTGAAACGTTGAAAAAACGACATCCCGAAACTGCTGTAAAATTCTTAGAAGCTGTTTCATCTATCGCGATGAAACAGTTAGAGTTAACAATGCGAATGCTCTGTGAAGCAACCGATACAAAAACAGCGTTTCAAATTCATTTCGAAACTCACTACGAAAATAAAAAGTCAATCAAAACCGATTAATGGCACTTAAAAAAGGAAGCGAAGTAGAGCTAACCGTAGAATCAACTGCATTTAAAGGAAAGGGAGTAGCAAAGGTTGACGGTCTGGCTGTTTTTATCCCGGGAACGGCTCCGGGTGATAAAATTAATGCGATGATCACCAAGAAGAAAAAGAAATTTCGTGAGGCAAAAGTCCTTGAAATTTTAGAGCCCTCTCCTATCCGCATCAAACCGAGATGTATGCACGCAAATACCTGTGGCGGCTGCACCTGGCAGCATATTCCCTACGCTGAACAGATCAAATTTAAGGAGCAGCATGTACGGGATCATATCGGAAGAATAGCGGGTTTAGATCCTGATATTGTCCAAACCATTATTGGCTGCGACACCGACTTTTATTACCGAAACAAGATGGAATACAGTTTCGGAACCCGCCGATGGCTCACAGATGAAGAGATTAACAAAGATGAATTTGTGGATGACTCCGGATTTTCTGCCGGCCTGCACGCTCCCGGACGGTTTGATAAAATCCTGAACCTGAATGAGTGCCATCTTCAGGATCCAAAATCATTTGAAATATTAGATTTTGTTCGAAACTATTGCCTCGAACATGACATCCCCGCTTTTGATACATTCGAGAAAGAGGGTTTTATGCGGCACCTGATGATTCGGAATTCGCATCACACCAATGATTTTATGGTGAATCTGGTCACCTATAAAGATGATCAGCCGCTGATGAAAAAACTGGCTTCTGCACTGCTTGATGAATTTCCCGAAATTACCACAATTGTAAATAATGTGAATGATCAGCCCAATCCAACAGCGATTGGCCGCTACGAACACGTGCTTCACGGACCCGGATTTATTGTCGATAACATTGGAGAGTATACTTTCAAGATCCATCCCAACGCATTTTTTCAAACGAATACCGCACAAGCAGAAAAGCTCTACGATGTAGCGCTTGAATATGCCGATCTACAGCCGGATGATGTGTTATTTGACCTGTACTGCGGTGTGGGAACTTTAAGCCTTTACATGAGCAAACTCGCCAAAAAAGTAGTTGGAATTGAGATGATCGATGTAGCCATCAAAAATGCGAATTTTAACGCAAAAGAAAATGATGTGAAGAATGTTGAGTTCGTGCTCGGGGATATGAAAGAAACATTTAATGAGGAGTTTTTGAACAATCAACCCGAACCTGATGTGATCATCACAGATCCTCCGCGATCAGGGATGCATCCGGACGTGGTGAAGAGGTTAGCAGAACTAAAGGTTCCTACCCTGGTTTATGTAAGCTGCAATCCATCAACCATGGCTCGAGATTTAAAGGAACTCAAAGAGGTTTATAAAGTGGAAAAAGTTCAGCCGGTGGATATGTTCCCTCAAACCTATCATATTGAAGCTGTTGCAAAATTAACACGAATATAAAGCCGAATAGATGGAGAGAACGATTGGCTTGATTATGGGCTTTAATGTATCTAAAAGTTAAACTACGTTACTATTCATGGGTAAAAAAGCAGTTGTTATTGGTGCGGGAATTGGTGGGTTAGCCACAGCATCCCTGCTCGCAAATAAGGGTTGGGATGTTATCGTTTTCGAAAAAAATGATCTTCCCGGTGGTAAAATGCAGCAGTGGGAATCAGACGGATTTCGATTTGATACCGGTCCCAGCTTGCTCACCATGCCCTTTCAGCTTAAAAAATTGTTTGAAGAGTGTGGTAAGAATGTTGACAATTATATAACGCTGATTGAGCCCGACCCACTCTGCCGTTATTTCTATAAAGATGGCGTAGTGTTTGATAATTTTGCTGACTCAATTAAAACAGTTGATCAAATTCGGCAGTTTGCACCCGAAGATGCTGAGGCATACTCATCTTTTTTAAATCACGCCGAAGATCTTTATAACAAAACTGCTGATGCATTTTTGTTCAACCCGTTAAATGAAATTTCTGATTTAAAGAAATTGAAATGGGCTGATGTCCTTTCAATCAATGCATTTTCTACCGTTTCTAAAAAAGTAGACCAACGCTTTTCATCATCTCATCTCAGAAAGTTTTTCAAGCGGTTTACAACCTATAATGGATCTTCTCCTTATCAGGCTCCGGCTACACTGAATGTAATTCCTCATGTTGAGTTAAATCAGGGTGGATATTATGTAAAAGGTGGACTTTATGAAATTGCCAACTCACTGGAAAATTTAGCTTTATCACTGGGTGCAACTATTGAGTATAAAAA
Organism: Balneolaceae bacterium; assembly: GCA_041747055.1. Lineage (GTDB taxonomy): Bacteria > Bacteroidota > Rhodothermia > Balneolales > Balneolaceae > SW132. Next base: position 465 of record JBGTFX010000131.1, on the reverse strand, counting down.
AGCGGTGACTTCAATATTATCGGTTCAGAAGAGAGTAAAGGCGGTTCAGATTGACGGCGGAAAAAGAGTAAACGCCGATTTGATAGTTGCCAACTCCGATGCAACAGAAACCATTATTCATCTTCTTTCTCCCAATGCGTTGTCGAACGGTAAACGTTGGCGTCAGCAAAATCTTGAACCTTCCTGTTCCGGATTTGTGTTGATGTTGGGATGTGATAAAAAGTGGGATCAGCTAAAGCATCACAACATTTTTTTCTCTGATGATTACGAAAAGGAGTTTAACCAGATCTTTCATGAAAAGGCTCTGCCTGACGATCCTACCATTTATGTAGCAAATACCTCTTTTTCAGATTCTGATCACGCCCCAGAAGGAGGATCTAATCTTTTTATATTGATAAACGCACCTTATCTGGCTAAAAATCAGGACTGGGAACATCAAAAGAAAAACTACCGCAATCACATCAT
>JBGTFX010000130.1:0-31883 GCA_041747055.1 Balneolaceae bacterium | reverse complement strand
AGCTTGCAAAAACACTTGCGAAAATTATTGATGTGCCTATCACCATAGCTGATGCGACTGTTTTAACAGAAGCCGGCTACGTGGGTGAAGATGTGGAGAGCATTTTAAGCAATCTTCTTCAGGCTGCAGATTACGATGTAGATCGCGCCAAAAGAGGAATTATCTACATTGATGAAATTGATAAGGTTTCCCGCAAAAGCGATAACCCATCCATCACGCGTGATGTGTCGGGCGAGGGCGTTCAACAGGCTCTGCTGAAGATCTTAGAGGGCACAACGGCAAATATTCCACCTAAAGGCGGAAGAAAACATCCTGAACAAAGTTTTATTCAGCTCGATACTACTGATATTCTGTTTATTTGCGGTGGAGCATTCAGCGGACTAGAAGAAATAATATCAAATCGGCTTTCAGAAAGTTCAATGGGTTTTCAGGCACAAAGTCAGGTTAAATTCGACAAGAACGATCCAAAGATCTTCACTAAAGTGGAACCTGAAGATTTGCAGAAATTTGGTTTGATCCCTGAGCTAATAGGTAGAATTCCAATCATTTGTGGTTTGGAAGAATTATCTGATGAAGCCATGATTGAGATCTTGCTTAAGCCGAAAAATGCGATTACCAAACAGTATAAAAAGCTGTTCCAGATGGAAGACGTTGAGTTGATTTTCGAAGAGGACGCACTTAATGCTGTTGTTGAACGGGCACGCGCTCGCAAAACCGGTGCAAGGGGTCTTCGATCTATTTTAGAAGATTCTATGCTCGATATTATGTTCACAATCCCATCCATGAAAAATGTTAAGCGCTGTATCATTACCCGTGGTACAGTTGAGAAAAAAGCTCCTCCTGTTTATGAGAAGCAGAAAGCATCAGCGTAATTAATGGCATAATAGTTACTTTCGTTTAACGGAATAATAGATTATTCGCAACTGATCATAGTTCTGTGATTTAGTTCTGCGAATTTTCTTCTATTTAATCATCGTTTCATGCAAACGCTTCTACCCTCCAATTGGATTAAAGTAATTCTTATTGCAATGCTGGGTCTTTTGGCCGCCGGCTCATATTTTTACAACAGTTTGTTGATCAGCGAAATTATGGAGCAGGAACGCTCCAGTATTGAACTTTGGGCTAAAGCACTGGAATTCAGTAACGATCCCATTCATCAACAAATGAGTATGGATTTGCTTGATGCAGCTCAGACTCTGCGAGAAATTGAAGCGGTGCCCGACAGTACTATTCGAAAAATTGAGAATGTAGAAGCAACTCAGCCTACCCAGCAATTCGTTACCGACGAATTAATTTTAAACACTCAGTATACCATCCCCACTATTGTGACCGATGAATCCGGATTTATCGTGCACTATCGATTTATTGATGAAGAGGATATTTATCCCGAATTAATACAGGAGTATGCAGCCATTAATGATCCTATTGTCATCACCTTTGGGGAAGGGGAGCAGCAGCGACGAAATCACATCTACTTTGGAGAGAGTCAAACAGTTCAATACCTGCGTTATTTCCCGTTTTTTCAGTTTGGTATTTTAGCTTTGGTTTTAGCCATAGGATACATGACGTACAAGAGTATTAGCCGATCTGAAAAGTCTAATCTATGGGTAGGTATGGCAAAAGAGGCAGCCCATCAATTGGGCACACCACTTTCAAGTATGTATGGCTGGGTTCAGCTGTTAAAAGATAAACATCAGGGGGATGATGAATCCCTTGGTATTGTTTATGAAGTAGAAAACGATATTAGCCGAATACGAAAGGTTGCTGAACGATTTAACAAAATTGGTTCTAAGCCTGAATTGAAATCAATTCATATTGAGCCAATCATTGACCAGGTGATTGAGTATATGGAGCGAAGGTTGCCACAGTTCGACAAAAAAGTTGATGTTAGAAAATCGATACATACCAATGCAAAAGTTTTAATGAACGCTGAACTGTTTCAGTGGGCTATTGAGAATCTGATTAAAAACTCGATGGACGCAATTAGAGAGTCGGCCGGTGATGCTTACATTTCCGTATCAATGTTTAAACAAGGAGAACAATTAATTATTGATATTGAAGATTCCGGTACAGGAATTGATAGAAAATATATGAATCAGATATTTAAGCCCGGCTACAGTACAAAAAAGAGAGGGTGGGGACTTGGCTTAAGCCTTACAAAACGTATTATAGAGGAGTATCACGATGGAAAAGTATTCGTATTACGATCAGAAGTTAATGTGGGTACCACTATTCGAATTATTCTCCCCTGTTAATCTTCAATATACCCGCGCTTCTCTGCATATTCTGAGAGCTGAGCTTTCAGTAAATTCCGTCCCCTGTGAAGCCGAGATCGAATCGTACCGATAGGAACATCAAGCATATTTGCAATCTCTTCGTAGGTGAAATCTTCTACATCACACAGAAGTACAACGGTTCTAAAATCTTCGGGAATATCATCAAGTGCCTTTGTGATATCATCATCAATAAGCTCCCGGTACATTGTATCTTCAAGATCGGATGAATTAGTTCTCTCAGCACGAATTGTTTCATAAAAAGACGCTACTTCATCGTAATCAATCTCTTGAGGTTTCTTTGACTTTTTACGGTAATTATTGATATACGAATTTTTCAAAATCCGAAACAACCACGCCTTAGCATTTGTGCCTTTTTCGTAACTGCTAAAAAAACGATATGCTTTAACAATAGTATCCTGAACTAAATCTTCAGCGTCATTCGGATCAGTGGTAAGTCGTAAACCAAAATTATATAGCGCATCAAGGTGAGGAATTATTTCCTCATTGAAGTCAGCTTGTTTACGTATTTCTTTTTTAGTCAGTTCTGGCATTCCATTTTTTTAAGTCAGAACGAGGGAAAATTTAATTGAATTTTTAATTCATAAACATCTAATCAAAACTTCCACCGAATCGTTCACAAATCACTTGATAATATAGCTTTAAAACTTTTTAGCGTCTAATTGATACTGTCGATATACGTTGTAACTATAATTGATTATGATGAATATTATCTGCTTAGAACAACTATGATATCATAGAGGGCATGAGTCCAAGCCGCACAACCAAAACCTCTTTTAACATAAATAAGATTTAGTCCTAAGCCAAACATAAACCTAAATAAAAACGATCTTAAAGACCATATATCTCCAAATTCCCCCACATAATGCACCCCACTAAAAATCAGTGCTGCAATTGTTATTGACCATACATAAGAACTGTTTTTACTCTCAAAAATTTTACTAAAAATAAAGAATAAAGCGGAAACCAGAATCACTCTGAAAAAAAGTTCTTCGTAAAGCCCTGCACCTAATGACAAAGCAAATAGCTGGAGTTTTGATAATTCATTTAGTGCCCATCCCGACGAAAGGTTAAATGTCCAGCCTAATAGAAGATTAATAATTAATGCGAGAGCAAAAGCATAAATCAAACATTCTAACAGCATCAAACCGAAATATCTGACCTTTAAATCACTCAGTTGACTTCGCTTATTATACACGATAACTGCACCTGCAATTGCCGCTAAAAGAAATGTGAAAGAAAATGCATCAAGCCCAAATGCTGTAAACAGAAGAGAAAACCAGATATCAACGGAAATACGAACCATATATTCTTGATCCGGCTGAGATACCCGAATCAAAATTTCGTAGAGAATCAAAAGAGGAAGAGCAAGAAAATAACTATAAAGTATCCCTTTTGACTGGGTAAAGTAGTTTTTTATTGGCTGTGCTAAAGAGCTCACTTAGTTGTCAAGAAAAATTGCGACTTCAGCATTTTGACGTGATGTGAACTGAAGCATCTCATACGCTTTTTGCGAAATTTTGAGTCCATTTCCCGAAAAGCGATCGTTTATCTTCACATAAATACCTATTCCGTTATCCGGATTCTCCACATATATCACATTACCAAGCGACATGTTAGAATGTGCAGCCGTTAACTGATTTGGATTATATAACTCGCCGCTTGTAGTGGGTTTAGCAAAATTATTTTCATTATAAACGGTAACGGGTACTTTACCGAGATCCTCTAATGACGCCCGTTTCTTATACGGATTATCAAATACTCTGGAAGTAGGTAATAGAACGGTAATTCTCTGACCACTCGAAATTCTCGAAATGTCCAAATCCGGGTTTAATGCCTGCAATTCACTTTCTCTCATTTGAAATCGCTCCATTAAATCTTCGGCAGTTTCTCCAGATGCCACACGATGGTTTACAAACTTTCCCTGTGGAGTAGATTCTTCTGCACTTTCAGCAATTGATGGTGCTGTTTGAATATCTTTCACTGCTAATCGCTGACCAATACTGATTTGATCACCCTGTATATCATTTAGACTGCGGAGTTCGGTTAGACTCATATTATGCTCCCTTGCAATTTTATTAAGGGTATCACCACTTCGAACAACATAATAGGTACTTGTTGCCCTATCATCCCTATCTCTTACAATAGATTCTCTTTCAACTTCCTGAGATTCTGTTTCTAATGGTGGCGGAGTTCCTCCAGCCATAGCATTTCTACCTCCTTCACTTCTGCTATCATCATAGATTACCAATTCCTGACCTATGTTCAGATTAAAATCATCCAGTCCATTCCAGGACTGAAGTTCAGCAATATTCACATTGTATTTTCGTGAAATGGCAAAAAGGGTTTCTCCCTGTTTAACCGTATGTGTTGTGACATTTTCCCTGATCGGCGGCCCTATTTTAAGTTCAGTACCCGGTGAAATTTTATCATCACGAAGTTGATTCCACCGGCGAATATCTCCAACAGATAAATCATACTGTCTGGCAATGATGAACAACGTTTCACCTGATTGAACAATATGAGTGTCTCCTGCTTCCTGGGCTTTAGAAATTTGAGGGAAAATTAAGAGTAAGAAAATTGAGCTTAAATAAAGCGGGAGTAAGCGTTTTAACATAAGTTAGTCGTTATCGAATTCGTATCGTAATTGTTCGATGGCTTCCTGGAGTTCAGATTTAGCATGTGAATCCCCTTTTTTATCAGCTTCATCCACACCATCTTTAAATATTTTCATGGCCGGCTTAAACAAATCCTGCGACTGGTAAAGCTTGCCAAGATGATAATAAACGCCCAGATAACCGGAATCTTGTTTGAGCACAGATTCAAATAAGAGCCTGGCTTTATCTACGTCATTTCTTTTCAGTAGTTCCAAAGCAAGGGCAAATTTACTAAAAAGATCTTTGGGATCTTTTTGTAGATTTTTCGCGAGTATTTGAATATTTCTTTCCTGATTGTTCATCAGAGTTCATTTTTGAATCGTGTCTTAATTTCATCCATCGAATCACCGCCAAATTTCTGTAGAATTGCATTGGCTAATACAGGAGCAATTACACTTTCGGCCACCACAACAGCTCGCGGCAAGGCACATACATCAGAACGTTCGTAACGCGTATCTTGCTCTTCTTTTGTTTCTAGATCGGCCGTTTTCAGCGGCTTGATCATAGTAGGAATAGGTTTCATAACTCCACGTATAATTACGGGCATTCCTGTTGTCATTCCACCCTCAATTCCACCCGCACGATTGGTTCTTCTGGAAAATTTATCATCATAAACAATTTCATCATGTACTTCATGGCCTCGGCTGCGTCCGGCTTCAAAACCCAATCCAATTTCAACTCCTTTCATTGCCTGAGTACTAACAATTGCCTGTGCAAGTTGCCCGTCAATTTTTCGATCCCAATGCACGTAGCTTCCGAGTCCGGCGGGGAGTCCTGTAACTAAAATTTCATAAATTCCGCCAAGGGAAGTCCCCTCTTTTCTGCGATGTTTGATCTCTTCCCGCATGGCAGCGCTCAATTCATCATCGAGACAGCGAACGTCTGATTTATCTGCATTTTTATATATTGCCTCTGCTCCATCATCAAGAAATGAATCAGCTTTAGAACGAACTTGTTCCCAGGAATTGTAACCAACGGATCCAATTTGAAGTACATGCCCTCCAATTTCGATTCCCAAATCAAGCAAGAATTTTCGGGCTACCGAACAGCAAGCCACTCTCATTGCAGTTTCACGCGCACTTGATCGCTCAATTACGGAACGAATATCATCAAACCCATACTTTTGTGTCCCCACTAAATCTGCATGCCCGGGCCGGGGAAGAGTTATTTTCTCCACATTGCCTCTGTTTCCGGCTTTAGCCATAACTACAGGCCAGTTGCTTGCGTCTTTTTCGTAAGCACGATTTGGCATTGTTAGTGCAATGGGCGCACCGGTAGTTTTCTCGAAACGAACACCGGATTGAATGTTCGCGCGATCCTTCTCAAAAGCCATCCTCCCCCCGCGTCCATACCCTTGCTGACGCCGAACGAGATGCTGCTCCATATATTCTTCGGTTAGTGTGAGCCCGGCAGGTGCTCCTTCTACAATTCCTGTTAAGGATGGGCCATGGGATTCGCCTGATGTGAAATATCGAAACATAAAATAAGTCTACAAAAGTTGTGGGTCAGAATTGACCCAAAATACAAGATTATTTAACGAAACGCTGAATCTATGTACTATCAAACTATGAGGTAAAAATAGTGAAGATGAAATACAATCTTTTTGGTTTTTATGCGTATTTAAGCCATTTAAATCGAACGACATTTAAAAAAAATGTTTTGTAATTTGGCTGCTCAATAATTTGGCAGATAAAAATCAAACCAGAGAAGCGCTAAGAGTAGCATATTAATGAACGCATTCGGTGAATTAGGCAAATATACTTCCTTGCTCTATCAGGCACTTCGATCATCCACAGAGTTTAGCACTTATCGCAAGAGCTTTTCACATGAGATGGTGAAAATTGGCTACGATTCTGTTCCAATTATAATGCTTACCGGCTTTTTTACAGGTTCTGTTATGACAATCCAGTCAGCTTATCAGCTGGATTCTGCTTTTATTCCTGTTTCAACGATTGGAGCAATTGTATCAGAATCAATACTTATTGAGCTTGCGGCGGTAATTTCGAGTCTTGTTCTTGCAGGAAAAGTGGGGGCACGTTTAGCCACCGAACTTGGAACAATGAGGGTAACCGAGCAAATAGACGCTTTGGAATCTATGGGATTTAATTCCATTTCATTTTTGGTGGTACCACGCGTTTTTGCAGGAGTTTTGATGTTTCCCGTGCTCTATATTGTGGCGTGCATTACCGGGATAGGTGGGGGTATACTTGCAGGAATAGCAACTGGTGCCGTTCCCGTTTCAGATTTTCTGGCGGGCGCCAGAATGTACTTTGCTCCATATACCCTTATTTTTGGTTTTGTTAAAATGTTCGTTTTTGGATTTATAATAACTTCTATTTCTTGCTATAAGGGTTATTATGCGAGCGGTGGAGCTGAAGGAGTTGGAAACAGTACAACGAGTGCAACCGTTTTAAGCTGCATGATTGTTCTTTTAGCAGATTTCCTACTCGCCGCACTTTTACTGTAAATTATGATTGAAATAAAAAATCTTACAAAAAGCTTCGGTAAAAATTTAATTTGGAAAGATGTTAGCTTTCAAATTAATGACGGCGAAACAATAGCTATTATTGGACGTTCGGGGAGTGGGAAATCTGTTCTTTTAAAGCATATTAATGCTCTTTTATGTCCTGATAGTGGAAATGTGATTATCGATGGATCGGATATTAATGCGTTGGATTATGTATCACAACGAAAATTAAGACAAAAATTCGGCATTCTCTTCCAGGGATCAGCCTTGTTTGATTCTATCAATACATTTGAGAACATTGCTTTTCCACTTCGATTTTTCACCGATAAAAGTGAAGAAGAAATTCGTGATAATGTGATGGAAGCTCTGAAGCTTGTAAACCTGGAAAATGCCCATGACAAGGAGACCTCGGAATTATCCGGTGGGATGAGGAAAAGAGTTGGATTGGCAAGAGCGATTATTCTACAGCCAAAATACATTATGTATGATGAGCCAACCTCAGGATTAGACCCTCAAACATCTGAAGAAATTAATGAATTGATAATTAGAATGGCCGATCAATTTGATGTAACCTCTATTGTTGTAACACATGACATGCACAGTGTATTAAGTATCGCTGATAAAGTTGCTTTTTTAGATGAACAAAAACTAAGTTGGCATGGCACAATTAATGAACTTAAAGATAGTGAACAGCAATCATTAAAAAGCTTTGTTACTGCCAGCGAATATCAAATAAATAGTAAGAAGAGGTAAACCTTTGAAATTAACTAGCGAGGTAAAAATTGGAATAACGGTTTTTTTAGCTGCAGTAGCTGCAGTTATTGGATTTCGTTTTATATCGGATATTCCTGTTTTAAGATCATCACAACAAATCTTTACTACCTTCGAAAGAGTAAATGGTTTAGGCACCGGAAGCCAGGTTTTGTTGAAGGGTGTTAGAGTAGGATCCGTAAGTGAAGTAAGACTTACTGAATCAGATAGCGTTCGAATCGCAATGAGGATAGATATCAGAAAACCTATACCTAAAGATTCAAAAGCATATTTAACATCAATTAGTTTAATTGAAGGAAAATCCATCGTTATAGAACTTGGCCAGTCTAACGAATCAATTGACGATAAAGGTGAAATAGAAGGGTTTTATGTAGACAGCATGATGGAAGTCATCAGCCACCGAAGTGAAGAATTAGCCGATGATCTCTCTGTTTCATTTACTGAATTAAATGAATTCCTTAGTAAGCTAAACAATACTCTTGATGATGATGCCAGTGAGAACATTAATAACACTTTTTTAAATGTTGAAAGAGTTACAAACAACATTTCGAATCTACTGGACGAAAAAAAGAGTGAAATTGAAAGTGCTATCCAATCAGGAAGCTCAATGATGAGTCAATTAGACACTATGGCCACAACAAACCGCCCAAAAGTTGATAGCCTTCTTACCTCTCTCGAACACAATATTAGAGAGCTCGAAAAAGTTAGAGTTGAAATAGAATCCGCTTCAGTAAATCTGAATCAAATTCTCGAAAAAATAAATAATGGCGAAGGAACTTTGGGCCGATTAGTCAATGACCCAAGCATCTATGATAATTTAGATGAGCTTACGATTGAGTTAAAAGAGCTCATACGAGGAATCAATGAGGAGCCGGGAAGATATCTCAAGCATATGAGCATCATTGATTTGTTTTAATATTTGCTCAATTAACGGGTGTTCACTTCGTTGCTATTATTAAATGGTTATTGTAACTTTTCAGGCTACCAAAGAAGCCGTTTTTTAACGATAAACAGGAATAAAAGAAGTTGTAGAGGATGTTCATGGGTGTAATGGAAAATATGAGAAACAGTACCGCATCTATTTTGTGGATACTTATTTTCTCTTTTGGAGTTTTATGGGTATTGGCTGATACACAGGTATTTGATGCCGTAGGACAAGGGCCACGATCAATGGGTCAGGTTAATGGCGATGCTATTTCTATTGAAGAGTACAACCAACGTGTTAGTTTCTATACAGATCAATTTAACCGGCAAAATGGTGGTATAATGACTGCCGAAACCCGTACGTTTTATGAGCAACAAGCCTGGGACGATCTTGTAGCTGCAAAACTGATCGAACAAAAAATGAATGAATTAGGAATTACTGTTACCGACAGTGAACTAATAGAAATGATCAGTGGAGATAATCCCGCTCCATTTATCCGCCAGCAGTTTCAACAAGAAGACGGAACTATTGATAGAATTGCTCTGCGTGCCGCAATTGAAGCACCGGAAAATTCTCAGGTGTGGCTAATGATTGAACAGCAGCTTCGGGATGATCGAAGACAGCAAAAAATAAATAATTTCATTGGTTCAGGCCTTCGGGTTAGCAGTCTCGATACCAAAAATGAATACATTCGTAATAATTCCTACGCAGACATCCAATATGTTCGGTTTCCCTATTCAGAAATTTCTGATGATGAGATTTCAGTATCCGAAAACGAAAAAAGACAATATCTGAGGAACAATCCTGATCAGTTTAAGAGAAATGAAACCTATCGTTTCCGATTTGTAAGCTGGGATACAACACCAACCGAACAAGATACTTTAAATACTATACGTGATCTTGAGGAGTTGAGAGAACGTTTTGCCGATGCCGACAATATTCAGCGGTTTCTCGAAAGAAATCAATCACAAACAAGCTTTCAGGATAATTTTGTGCCACGTGATGAAATTAGAGCAGAATTTAGTCCTGTTAATGACTTAGCTGTCGGAGAAGTTTCTGAAGTATTAATGATCAATGGAGATCCACATTTACTTAAAAAGGTAGATGAACAGGGTAACGAAATTAAATTCGCAGTTTTCTCCTATCCTGTAGAAGCAGACCCTATTAATACTTTAGATAGAATTGCTGAAGAGGCGGGAGAATTTGAGTTTTATGCTTCCGAAGATGGATTTGTATCCGAGGCAGAACGCAGAGATTTGGAAGTGAAAACAGCTATGGCTACTAAAGGAAATCCTTTTATTCCCGGAATTGGCCAGAGTCAGCAGGCTATAAATGTACTTGGAAACTTACGTGTTAATAGAATTTCGGATCCAATTGAATTAAATGACAAATTTATTGTTATGCAGCTCCTTGAAAAGCAGCCTGAAGGCACACGGCCTTATGAGGAAGTAAGCAGTCAGATTGAAAGCATTTTGAAAAATCAAAAGCGTAAAGATTTAATGATGGAAAGAGTGCAAGGGTTTTATACCAATACATCTTCTCTTGAAGAACTTGCAACCGCTGCCGACAAAGAAATACAAACCGCAGAAAATATCCGTTACGGTGCAAATTCTATACCGGGCGCCGGACGTGAACCTACAGTTGTTGGCGCTGTTTTTGGATTGGAAGAAGGCCAACGCTCTAATCCAATTCAGGGACAAAATGCTGTATTTGCTATTTATGTGAATGATTTAAGCATGGCAGATCCAACTGAAATGACTGCCGCTGAACAGTCTCAGATAAAAGAACAACTGGAAAGACAAAAATTCACAGCTTTTAATGAAGTCTTTATTGCGCAATTGAAAGAAGGTGCAAGAATAAGAGATAACAGAAGCCAGTTACTTCGTTAATGATTCGTTAGTATAAAATCTTAAAAAGGGGTAAGGGATATTCTCTTACCCTTTTTTTATTTTGAGAATAGTAGCAATTCATTTTCCCAATATACCAGAGTCAATTTAATGAGTCATCAAAAAGATAAAATCTGGATGCAAAAAGCATTAAGCATAGCAGAAAAAGGTTTAGGGTACGTTTCTCCAAACCCGATGGTTGGCTGTGTTATTGTTTCAAGTGAGGGAAATATTATCGGAAAGGGTTTTCATGAACGGTTTGGTCAGGCTCATGCAGAAGTGAATGCCGTGCATTCCGTTAAGGATGAAGCTTTACTAAATGGTGCCACTGTTTATGTAACACTTGAACCGTGTTCACATCACGGAAAAACTCCCCCATGTGCTGATTTGCTCGCTCAATTACCCATAAAACGGGTTGTAATTGCGATGAAAGATCCATCATCCAAAGTTAATGGAAAGGGGATTAAGATCTTGAATGACAATGGAATTCAAACTGATATCGGTTTATTACAAAAAGAAGCTGAAAAGTTAAATGAAGCATGGATTCATTCACTTGAACTTCAACGGCCTTTTGTGACACTTAAGATTGCACAAACGGCAGACGGTTATATAGCTGCACCAAATGGGGATTCTAAATGGATTTCAAGCAAAGAGTCGCGAAAATTGGTACACCGGTGGAGAAGTCAGCTTGATGCGGTGTTGGTTGGAAGAAATACTGCTATGCTTGATAACCCGTCACTCACCGTTAGGCTTGTGGAAGGAAGACAGCCTAACCGAATTGTTATCGATGGCCCTCTGGAACTCCCAAGAAATTTGAATCTATTCTCAGATCAATTCGAAGAGAAAACTACAGTTATTACGTATAATGAAAATAAACTTGGTGAACAGGGTGATCCCATGTTAAAAATGCTTCAATCGAACTATTTCCGGGGGGAATTCATTATCGTTGATCAATTAAACGGTCATGTACGTTTAAAACAAGCTTTTAAAAAATTATACGAGCGTGGCACTCATTCCATATTAGTTGAAGGCGGGCAACAATTATCATCAGCACTGCTCAAAGCTGGTCTGGTTGATCGACTTCAACTCTTTATATCCCCAAAAATTTTAGGTGGAGGCACAAAATCAGTGATGAACCTTGGGATAAATCGAATGGAAGATATTGTTCCTTTCAAAGATTTTGAGTGGAACCGAATTGGTACTGACATGTTGTTAACAGCAAATTTATAAACAAATGTTTACAGGAATTATATCGGAAGTTGGCAGAATACAAAAAACAGAAAAAATAGAAGGCGGGAAAAAACTTGATATCGAGTGCTCTTTTTCAGCTGATGCTCATATTGATGAAAGTATCGCCGTAAATGGTGTTTGTTTAACTGTAGTAGCATTTGATGATGCATCCTTTACCGTGCAATGTGTGGATGAAACTCTTCGAAAAACCTCTCTCGGCGATCTCCAGGTTGGGAGTCATGTAAATTTGGAAAGATCTCTGACGCTCGAAAAAGCAATAGAAGGACACATTGTTCAGGGACACGTAGATACAACAGGGATCATCAAAGAAATTAAAAAAAAGGGAGCCGATCTGCTTGTTACGATCGAATATCCGGAATCCTTTACGGATTACATTGTAGGACGTGGAAGCATTTCTGTGGATGGGATCAGCCTTACAGTTGCCAGAAATGAAGAAAATCGTTTTACGGCAGCCATCATCCCATATACATGGGAAAACACGAACTTGACCTACAAAAGTGAAGGCGATACTGTGAATCTGGAGTTTGATGTTTTTGGAAAATACATCGTACAATATCTCGAGAAAAGAATGGGAAATAAATCCTCCGATTAAAATCGCGGTGGCGGCTGGCCCGATGGCGATGAACTCCTTTCCAGATTATTAAGGCCGGGTAATTTTTGGAAAAGGTTGGAGATATGGCTGCTGTCAAGCGAAAGACGGAATGAATAGTATTGAAAATCGCCGAAAGGATTAAACTGGAAGGATAAATTCCAACATACCATCTGTCGGGTTAACCTGAATTGAGACGGTGTTAATTCTTTTTCAATAAAATCATACCCGATCCTGGTACTGACATTCCACTTCTGTGTCAGCTGAAACTGTATATTACTTGCATTTAATACCGCCTGTTTACGTGCGCTTTCCTCGAACCGAAAAGTCCATCGGTAACTAAAATCGAGTCCAAGGCTCCAGGGAGAATCTATGGGTTGAATTGGCCGCTCATTAAAGTATTGATCAATTGGACTGAAAAATTGTTGATTATAGGGATCATATGCACGATAAGGTGGGGTGTACGGCCTCGCCCCTCGCTGACCTCCACGGAAGTTCGTTGAAAGACTTACGCTGTAAGTAAGTGGTTGTAACAGTTTTCCACTCTCATTCCACACAAACTTATTTGCTTGCCGATTGGGTCCTATTTGCTGGTAAACAGAATAATTTGCACTGGCACTTAACCGAACCTGATCGAACAGCCTGGATGATAATGTGACATTTACATTACTAAAATTGAGGCTGTCAGCAGCAAAATTGTATGATGAGCTTATTGATAAATTATCAATCAAACGAAGATTAGTTGATTGTACTTCTCCGGTGGAATCTCGCTTAACACGTTTAGTTTCTAAAATATTTGAGATCCCAAAACTGATAGATCTCTGTTCTCCGGCTGGAGGACCGCCAAAAACTTCTCTGTCAAACCTGGAAAATCGACGTGTATTTCCTAATGTATCGGTTTGAACTTCTTCATAGAACCCCCAAATCTCTTCCGAAAAATCCGGGCGATAGTTAAGAGCAAAATTTGGACGTAAAGTATGACGGAAACCTTCCATGTTGCCAATTTTCAACTGCGATATCCCATAAAAGGTTGTATTAAAGTTTAAACTGGTAGTGAAATCCCGAGCTGCAGCAAATCCCCTCTCTTTTCTTTCTTCAATCCTGTTCGTCTCTTCGTTTAACTCCCTGCGAGTTGTTGTGGGATACCAATATTCATTGTAGTTGACGTTGGCACTCACATTTAAGAACTGGCTCGGGATGATTTGTCCGGCAGTTGCCTGAACTCGTTGAACAAATCCATACTCTACATGTTGATCACTTCCGGTAACTTCTCTGTGCAATGATGGGTCAAATAAAGCCTGTACCCAGTTTGCCCCCGGTGACTCCTGATCAAGTGGTGTGAAATTGAAATTGGATCGAAAGTTATTCCTATAACTGATCGTAATTCTTTCGTACCACGCCTGTTCTGTAGTCGTTCTTCTCGACTCAAAAGGGGAAAGCTGCCTGAGAGAGAAATTCATTTCCGGTCCTCTTAGAGTAGCTGCACCCGTATCAAATTGCTGGTTCAGTCTGGAAGTGAGAGCAAAGTTATACAAACCTTCCGGATGATTGTATCGATAGTTAACGCTTGATGTACTGCTGGTTTGTGCACGTTCATCAATATCAAAAGAGTTTCGCTGAAAAAAATCAGACGTATTTAAATTTATATTTGCAGAAATGTTAGCATAAGGCGATAGCTGCTGGTCGTGAGTTAATCCTAGCCTTCGACTAACCCTCTCTGTGAAATTCAAATCTGTTGGCTCCAGTCCTTGTTCCCGGGAGTATCCAAGTGTAATTGTGCCATTATATTTATCCGTATTCCGATATTGAAACCGGGTTTGATTGAAAAAAGTACCGGAGGTAAATACATCAAAAGAAGTTTGACCAACCAGGAAGTCGTTAAAATATTGAAACCATCCTAAGTTTTGGAGACCGAGTCCGCGTGATGAAGAATTCTCAAAAAGATATGTGGGTTCCAACAATCCTGAACGACGCTGATCAATTCCTGATGGAATATAGCCAAACGGAAATATCAGAGGGTATGGAATGTCTAAAATGTACAATCGTGCATTGGTGAAGAAGATCTCATCTTCATCAACTAGTTTCATTCGCTCTGCCCGAATATAGTAGTACATATGATCGGGAGGGCAACTTGAATAGATACCATCCTGGATAAAAACTTCTGTATCAGAAACATTTTTTATTTGAGTGCCAATAAGATAACCGTCATCTACTTGTATTTCGGCAACTTCAAATTTCCCTTTATTAGTTTCATAGTTAAAAAGCACCCGTGTACTCCTTATATCCTGGCCATTTTGTCTTAAAACCGGATAGGACAATGTATCTGTAGGAGATAGAGATCTTGCTTCAACCTGGTTCATCACCAAATCCAGATCGATAACGCCCGCATCGAGCGAACCGTTTGTATGGGTTACATTAGCCGAACCGTATAACCGTCCTTTTCTCTGACCACGAAAATCGAACGTAAGCGAATCTCTGGCCTGAAAATTTACCGCATCCCCGGAGACCCTTCTCTCTGCTTGCCGGCTTGAAGGCCGCTGATTTTGCCCCGACCCGCTGGTATCAAAATCCATAGGTGGCGGCGGGATAAAGGCAGTATCTTCTCTTGCGGGTGGAATGGTGTCGTTTACTACAGGTGGGATGGTATCATTCACAACCGACCGGAGTGAATCCGGAACGCTTTGTGCAGAAACAGTTTTGTTTAAACCCGCCAGCAAGAAGAGGAATAAACAAATAATTAAGAATACGGACGTCCGGTACTGCATATGTTTTAAGCCAATTAACTCAGCTCTTCAAACGCAAGGCTTGCAGCGCCGAGTAAAGCTGCTTCATTTCCCAGTGATTCATAAATAATCTCAAAATCTTCGAGGAAAGGAGGCATTAAGTATTTTTTTGCTGTGTTACGAGCGGGATCCAAAATCCACTTACCGGCTTTTGCAACACCACCACTCACTACTATTTTTCTTATATCTAGAACATGTATGTAGTTTACAATGGCATATCCCAGCTTTTCACCGGTTTTTTTCAGGATATCAATTGCAAGTACATTGCCTTCATCCGCTGCCATGGATAAATCAACGGGCTCAAGCTTATCAAAGTCTGTATGAAATTTTTTATAAAGAGGGTTATCAGTGTTTTGCCGAATTGCATCTGCTGCAAATCGACTTAAAAATCGCTGCCCAAGATACGCCTCTATGCCTCCACGGGTATTACTGTTTGATAAGGGGCCATGGTAATTGATAATCACGTGTCCCAACTCAGCCGCTGACCCCGTTGTTCCACGGTAAATTTTGTTCTTAAAGATTATTCCTCCGCCCACACCGGTGCCAAGAGTAATCATAATAAAGCTGTCAATATTTTCACCCACGCCAAATCGAGCCGATCCCAAAGCTGCAAGATTAGCATCATTATCAATTACACAAGGCAGATCAAGTCGTTTTTCAATTTCATCAGCTACCTTTTCAACTTTCCAACCCGGTAGGTTTGGCGGGTTCTTTACAGTTCTGCGATCTAAGCTAACCATGCCCGGCAAACCCATTCCAACACCCATAGGTTTAACTTTATGCTCAGTAATGAGTTCCTTCACTTTATCTGCAATTGAATCAAAAATATGCTGCTTGCCTTTTTCAGCATTAGTAGGGAATGAGGTTGAGCTCAAAAAACCAACTTTTTGATCAACTAAAGCAACTTTAATATTGGTGCCACCCAGGTCTATACCTATAGAAATCATTCGGTGTGTTATCTTTTTTAATGTAGAGTCAAGAATGAATCAGTCTGATAATAACTTACTCCTTTTCAGACTTAATCTTGTAAACTGTTTCATTTGGTTTTCGCATCCCATACTCTTCACGAGCAACTTTTTCGAGAAGATCGACATTATTCTCGAAATCAGAGATCTTTTTGTCCAACTCTTCAGTCTTTGCTTTTAGCTCACTTGTTTGTTCAATCAGGGTCTCCTTTTGAGATTCCAACTGGTATTTGGTATACAGGCTGTAAGTGTCTAGAAAAGTGAACCATACCACAACAAATCCGATCAGTAGGCTGATCAGAAAAGACTTCTTCCAGTGTAAGGGATTGATAAGTTTTAAATTCATAATGGGCGTATATAGTCAGGAATAAAGTACTTCAAAAAGCGGTTTTAACCAAAAAATAGAAATTTGTATATATTGAATTATGAAATATAGAATTACCGCTCAATATTCTCTTTTTTCACTTCTTTTTTTCTTCTCTCTGCCGGGTTTTGCTGCAAAATCTGATACGAGTTCTGTTGAATGGATACAGGTCTATTTTAACATGCCTATAGATAGTACAGTAGCTAAAGATGGAAATTTTGCAAATGCAGAGGCCGATCTGCTGCAGACACTTATCAAAAGAATTGATCAGGCAAAATTCAGCATCGATTTAGCAATTTATAACCTGGAAAATCATTACGTTGGCGAAGCTTTGATTCGCGCAAAAGAGCGGGGAGTTCGAGTTAGAATTGCAACAGATCACTATAACAGGTTCAGAAATAAAGAACGCGGTGAGGCAATGTGGAACATGCTTCGCGAAGCAGGGATCTATTCAATTGATGATGGTGGTGATGTATTCAATCCGGATGGAACCGTAACATCGCACCCGTTAGTTGGCGCCAGTTACGATATGCATCACAAATTCGCGGTTATTGATATTTTAAGCAGCGATCCTGATGACTATTACGTATGGACCGGTTCCATGAACCTCACATATACCGGACCGATCAACAGTAATAATACAATTGTAATTAAAGATAGTGGTATTGCAAAAGCGTATCACAATGAGTTTGTTCAGCTTTGGGGTGGTGATGGGGACATTCCTGACCCAACAAGGGCACGATTTCACAAAGACAAGCAGTTTGTGGGAGAAAGTATATTTTTTGTGGATACAACGAAAGTTGAAGTCTACTTCGGCCCTATAAACAGAGATGGAAGCAAACCCTCTATTGGGGCCAGAATTGATGAGTTGATACGAAATGTAGTACAGCAGGATGTGAACTTTTTGGCATTTGCCATCTCACCGGATATTCCTCTAAGCCAATCCATGTGGGAGCGATCATTTACTGATAACATTCTTGTTCAAGGATTGATTGACCCACGCTTCTATGCCCGGTACAGGAATACAGGAGCCGTTTGGGCAACACCCGAGGCTCAAGCCGGAAACAGAAATATCAGGCCGGCTCGAGAACTTCGTACATTGCATCATAAAACAATGCTTTTTGATGTAACTCAACCATTTGAAAATGATTTGGGAATTGCCATTGCCGGTTCATACAATTTTTCCCGAAATGCAGAACAAAATAATGATGAGAATCTCCTCATTTTCCACAATCACAAAATTGCTAATCAATACTATCAGGATTTTTCCGCTGTTATGAAAAGATCATTGGGTGAAATGGAACCACCTGTTCCGCCAATAGACGAAAATGAATGGTACGAGGTGGCGCGGGTAAATGATGGAAGCCGATTTGAAATTCGCTTAGTCCGCGGACTTGATTATACTGTTCGCCCACTTGGCGTTCAGGTTCCCCGAATATATGCAGGCGCTGATTCATCCGAATTTTTTGCCGGAGAAGCTGCTGTTTTCCTTTCTGAATTATTAGAAAATAAAGAAGTAAGAATTGCAGGGTATGATGGAGGAATACCTGAGGCAAGAAATGGAGCCTATCGTGGATATATACAGGTTCGGGACAATGAAGGAAATATATCTGATGTAAATAGTGCTCTTCTAAACAATGGATATGGAGAATGGGTGCAATATTATCGGCAACATCGAGATTCTGTTGCCGCTTTTCAGCGTTATACAACTTCTGCTAAAAACGAAGGGATTGGAATGTGGGCAGAAGCCGATCGAGTTGGTGAAAGAATTGCCCGTGTTGAACTGGGAGAAGATTCAGATAATATAGCAGTGAATTTCCCAATCAATATTAATACGGCCGATAATAAACTATTACAGGTATTAACAGGAGTTGGTCCAGCTTTTGCAGAACGCATCATTCAATACAGGTTAGAAATTGGTGGATTTAATGATGTGGAAGAGCTTATTGAGATTCGAGGAATTGGTCCGATAACGATGGAGCGAATCAGGCCATATGTTACAGTGGAATAGCTTTATTTACGTTTAACGTAAAAACATCAACAAAAAAATAACCCCTGCCGGGTATCAGCCGACAAGGGTTAATCAAGAGAGATTCGTAGAAAATTCTATGTGTGAATCGGGAGGGGCTCGAACCCTCGACCCACGGCTTAAAAGGCCGTTGCTCTACCAGCTGAGCTACCGATTCTAAAATCCTTTCAAGACCTCAAAGATAAGTAGATCAGCGATAGAAAATCAAACCAAAAATGTCATTTATTTAAAATTCCTGCCTGCAAAAACGTTTTAGGTTTTATACATTCATTACTACCTATTGGATGTTAAAAAAATTCCCTGAAATTTCCATAAAAAAGATTTACAAGAAGATGGCTACTATTTTCACAAAAATTATACGCGGAGAGATCCCTTCATATAAAATTGCTGAAACTGAAACTCATATAGCCTTTTTGGATATCAACCCAATAGCTGAAGGTCATACGTTGGTCGTCCCAAAACAAGAGGTGGATTACATCTTTGATCTGGACGACAATCTTTTAGCCGAAACCATACTCTACGCAAAAAAGATTGCCTCCGGAATTGATCGCGCGCTTTCACCCCTCCGAACCGGTATTATCGTTGAGGGCCTTGAGGTGCCTCATGCGCATGTTCATCTTGTGCCTATATATAAGGAATCTCAAAAGTTTGCACTCGGGAACTCCATTGAGATAGATGAAAATAAAATGGAAAAACTTGCAAAACTGATTTCAGATGAGGTTCGATTATGAAAATTCTTGTGCTCAATGGTCCAAATTTAAATTTATTGGGAGAGCGTGATCCCGATCAATATGGCAATCATACACTAAAAGATATCGAAAACAGGTTGAAAGAAACGTTTCCTGATATTGACTTTATTTTTCTGCAGAGCAATCATGAGGGTGATTTGATTGACGCAATTCACACGGCAAAAAGCGGTACTATCGATGGACTTTTAGCAAATTGGGGTGGATTTACTCATTCCTCCGTAGCCATTCATGACGCACTGGAACTTATAACAATCCCGAAAGTGGAAGTTCATCTTTCCAATATTCATGCGCGGGAAGAATTTCGTGAGCGATCCATTACCGGAAAAGCAACGAATGGGATTATTACCGGTTTTGGAACAAACAGCTACATTTTAGGAGTAGAAGCCATAAAACAACTCAGCTCTAAATCATGATCGATTGAGTAAACTCCGCGAGCTCTTTTCAGACACCCTGATCTACGGTATCAGCAGTGTACTTGCCAGGTTTATAAATTACCTGTTGGTTCCGCTCCATACAGGCGTTTTTAATACAGCCAAATACGGTGTGATTGGATTGGTTTATGCCGCAATCGCTTTTCTCAATGTGCTTTTTACATTTGGCATGGAATCGGCTTACCTACGCTATGCGGAAAATCGAAAAGAGGCTGCGAATGTTTTTAAGACCCTGCAAGCTGCACTTCTTGGTTTTGCCACAATTCTTTGCGGAATTCTCTATTTGGCCATGCCATGGCTGATGCCTTTGATGAGCCTCGAACCTGAAACATCAGGCATTTTTCTGTTAATGCTTGGAATCCTTTGGTTTGATACGCTCTCGATTGTTCCCATGGCAGAGTTGCGTCTCACCCGTCGAGCTATGCTTTTTGCAATCCTGAAAACCCTGAATGTGGTGATCAATATTGCGTTGAACTTCTACCTGATTTTAGGGCTTGGATTAGGTATCGAAGCTGTTTTCCTCGCAAATCTTGCAGGCTCTGCTATTATGACGATCATCGTGTGGATCGCAACGCTGGATCTTCTGAAAGGATCATTCAGCAAGCAGTGGATGAAAACAGCGTTCGAATTTGGATGGCCATTTGTCCCTTCAGGAATTGGATTTGTGATCAATGAAATGCTCGATCGCTTTTTACTCAACAGCATGGATCCCGTAAATGTTGAGCGACTATACGGAATAGGCACTACCCCCGAAGATATTGTGGGAATCTACAATGCCTGTTATAAACTGGCTGTGTTTATGCTCCTTGTTGTGCAGATGTATCGTATGGCCTGGCAGCCGTTTTTTATGCGTCATTCAAAAGACGTTGAATCAAAAAAACTATTTGGACAAGCATTTATATGGTACAATGTCGCATCTGCCCTTCTGTTTCTAATTGTAGCACTTTTCAAAGAACAAATTGTTGCAATTACTATTCCCGGAACCAGCGCTACATTAATCGGCGCTGACTACTGGAGAGGACTTGGGATTGTCCCGTTCTTACTTCTGGCTTATTGGTTTCATGGATGGTATATCAATTTTTCATCAGGTGTGTTCATAAAAGAGAAAACGCGGGTGTTTTACAAAATCACACTGATGGGTGGAGTAATTACCATCATCGCCAACCTCATGCTTATTCCTATTTACGGAATGATTGGCTCAGCCATAGCCACACTTCTAAGCTACGGCGCGATGGCTACCACGTTGGGACTCTACAGCAAGAAAGTAATGGACGTGCCCTACCGCCTGCCGGAAACGTTCGGCTTGATGATTGCCCTGGCAGTACTGGTATTTGGCGAGCCGTGGATTACTGAATTTTTAAATAGCGGTGAGCTGCTTTCGAAAGGATTAATTCTAATTGCAGGATCTCTGGTGATTGGCTTTTATTTATGGCTGACTTCTTTTCGAATGGAAGAAAAATCTTCTTATAAACTGTAAGGAAGTTGGGGCTTGATGTTCATACATATAAACAATGATGAATTTTGAGTGTTGAATTATGAATTAAAAGCCTGGCTAATGAAAAAATCAAAGAACATAATTTTGGATAAATCTTTTGAATTTGCGTTGATGATTATTGCACTTTATCAGCAACTTAAAAAGAAAAAAGAGTATGATATGGCACGACAGCTGCTTCGTTCCGGAACGAGTATTGGGGCGAATGTGGAAGAATCTACTGCTGCATATTCCAGAAAGGATTTTAATTACAAGATGGGGATTGCTTCCAGAGAGGCAAGGGAAACAAGATATTGGTTAAGACTTTTAAAAGCAGGGAATGTAATTGAAGTACCGGATAGTTATTTTTCAGAAATTGATGAGATAAATTCTATTTTGACATCGATAGTTAAAACAACTTCTGAATCTTTAAAATAAAAAAATTGTGAGTTTTGAATGATGAATGTTGAATTAATTTATTTCAACATTTGAGTATCGCCACAGCTAAAAATTCAACATTCAAAATTTCCAATTCAAAATTCATAGAATATGATCAAATCGCTCTACATCAAAGATTTTGCTCTAATCGATGAACTGGATGTTCAATTTGAATCGGGGCTCAATATTATGACCGGCCAGACCGGCGCGGGTAAGTCCATCATAATTGGAGCGCTGAATATGATTTTGGGTGAACGCGCCGACACCGAAGTCATTCGGCAGGGAGCGAACAAAGCCATTTCGGAAGCAACGATGTTTGTGGGAAAGAACGAATACCTGACCCAACTCCTCGAAGAAAATGCCGTGGAAGTGAGTGAAGAATTGATCTTACGAAGAGAAATCCGTCACTCCGGAAGCCGTGCATTTATTAACGATACTCCGGTGAACATTTCAGTGTTGAAACAAGTAGGCGATCAGCTTGTGGATCTTCATGGCCAACACGATCACCAGATGCTGTTGAAGGATGAAAACCACCTTGGGGTGATTGATCAGTTTGATTCGGTGAAACCTGTTTTAGCAGAATTTCAGACCGAATACCGGGCGATGTCGGAGCTGCAAAAAGAGATGCGAGACTTGAAGCGACGCGAACGGGAATTGAAGGAAAAAACAGATCTTTATCAATTTCAGGTGAAGGAACTTGAAGCTGCGGAGTTGGATCCATTTGAAGAAGAAGAACTAGAATCCGAGATGAATCTGCTCGATAACGCGGAGGATCTGGATCAAAAAGCGTCCGCAATCGCAGAAATTGGAAATGGGGATGACATCAGCCTGATGGAGATGCTCAACACTATCAAGCTGCACCTGGAAGATATGTCGCGAATTGAGCCGGAATTCGAAACCTATTTACAGGAGGTAAATACGGCACGAATAAGCATTCAGGAGGCTGTTCAGTTTGCGGAGCGATACAGAAATGGGATTGAGTTTAATCCGCAACGGCTTGAATCATTGCGCCAGCGTCAATCAGAGCTGAACCGAATTCAGAAAAAATATCAGAAGTCAATCCCGGACCTGATCAGCTATTACAAAGTGGTTAAGGCAGAACTGAATGTAGCCGAGAATTTTGACCTTGAAATTGAGCGTATTCAAAAGAAAATTGATCAACAGGCTGAGATTTTGAAAACAAAGGCAGTGGACTTGCACAACACACGAAATCGTGTAGGCGAGCAACTTTCTGCTGAAGTGGTTGATTCGCTAAAAAATCTTGGGATTATGAATGGTCAGTTTAAAGTGGATGTACGCTGGCAAACGTCCGATAAAGGCTGGATTGAAATTGAAGGTAACAGAATTGACTGTACAGCCGATGGTTGTGATGAGGTTCGTTTTTATATCTCTACAAACAAGGGCGAGTCGCCGAAACCGCTGGCAAAAATAGCATCCGGGGGTGAGGTTAGCCGTGTGATGCTCTCCCTGAAATCGATTCTGGCAAAAGAGCACCATCTGCCGGTAATGATTTTTGATGAAATTGACACCGGTATAAGTGGGAATATTTCAGAGAAAGTGGGACGTGAAATGCGAAAGCTGTCTGAATACTGCCAGATTGTTGCCATTACTCATCAGCCGCAAATTGCGAGTCAGGCACACAAACATTATCGCGTGCAAAAAGTGGAGCAGGAAGAGCGGACCATCACGCGAATTGTGCCGCTTTCTGATGAAGAGCACATCCACGAAGTGGCCAGCCTGATGAGCGGTGAGGAAATTACCGATTCAGCCCTCACCAGTGCCCGCGAGCTCATTGAGCGCGGCGGGATGAAGAATTAGATTTGTGGAGAAAAACAGTTGGAGTGCAGGGACACCCCTCCCCGCCATTCGGCGGTACTCTCCGCCAGCCGGCGGAGAGATTTTTAAACATCAAATTTAATACCCTTAATAATGTCTAAAAAACACTCAGAAAAATTTGTCGCACTTGTTGATGATGCGTTAACTCGTATTCCTGAAATTTCGCCCAAAGAGGTGGCTAAGAAGTTGAAATTAGGTGAAGAATTTGAGCTGATTGATGTCCGGGAAAAGGATGAGTTTGATGCAGGTCATATTCCAAATGCAAAACACTTCAGCAAGGGTGTTATTGAACGGGATATTGAGTCAGCAGTGCCCGATACTAATAAAGAGATAGTTCTCTACTGTGGTGGTGGATATCGGTCAGCGCTGGCTGCCGACAACCTGCAAAAAATGGGATACAAAAATGTGATTTCGATGTCGGGTGGATGGAGAGGTTGGGAGGAATTGGGGGAGTGAGAAAGAGCATAACTTCCGCTATACTGATAATTTTTTAGAGTTTTGAACAAATAAGAGGGTTTAGCACAATGAACTAATTTTTCCCTGTTCATTTTTTCTTGATAAAAAACGAACCAAAAAATCAAGGCGGCTGATTTGCTCAGGCTGTATCGCAGTGAACTTCTTCGACTACTTAATCAATGGTCTAGCTGCTCAATAATTGATTAAAACTCATAAATCACCGGTACTCTCAAGAGCAGATCAGGGTTTTCGGCCGGAGTGATTAAGTAAAAGCGGTCTCAGTCGCACTGCTCTCCTTATCGCCTCCACGAATCAGAGGCCGGTTTGTTTTAGAAATAAGGTCCAAATATTTGAGTAGATATCTATGTTGCTAAATTGGATTGAGTAATGTGTAATCAATCTATAACAGTGTAGCACAGAGTAGATTTTCTACCTTTCAGCTATTTCCTCTCAATTGAAGAATTGTTTTCCTGATTATCTGAGTCTTCTGCTTCTTGTCTGTTCTTTTCTGCCCGCCGTTTTAAAACGAGAAATATGACTGATGCTATAATCCCCGAAGTGGCAGACATAAACAGGGAGGTGTACAACGATTCTTGCCCCACGATATACTGATCGATCATAAAAAAGATTGTAAACGAGAGGACATACACTTTAACAATATTGTTATTCTTATCCATAGAGACTGATTTTTAAGGCTATGACTTATCTTTTGTCAGCAGACCCGAGTTCATAAATTTGTTAACGGTTTCTTTTGGGTCCGGTGCGGTTGCATAGCTGACTCCGACCAACAGAATTACGTTGGCGATCAATCCGTAGATTCCTTCGTGAACAGGGAGTGGTTTAATTTCAGGGAAGATCAAAAAGATACAATTGACTATAATGCCACCCAAAAGACCTGAAATCGCCCCCGCTTTGGTAGCCCGGCTCCAATAAAACATCACAAAAATAATAGGAAAAATTTGAGCTACGCCTCCATAAGAACCCAGTAAAAGTGCGACAATTGAGATGTCCACAATTACTGCAAACAGGTATGCGATCAGACCAATGACCAGCACGAGGACTTGAATCATAAATCGTTCGTTTTTATCCGATGGCGGTGCGGGTAACATTTTGCTGATTCCATCTCGAACACCCACTGATGCTGCCGAGTGAAGAATCGCATCACCCGAAGACATCGAAGCCGCAAGTGCGCCGGCACAAAAGAGTCCGATGACCACAGCGGGGAGATCGAGCTGCATCAAAACATAAGGCAGAATACTATCAGCCTGTTCCACGCCCGGAAATAAAACGATTGCAGAAAACCCGATGAGTAGTATAGGGACTAAAAACAGCAAAAATGTTGGGTAGAGAACAACGCTAAGCCGTAATGCTTTCGGACTTTTTGCCGCAAAACTTCGCATAAAAAAGTGCGGCCACACTGAGAATCCCACAGCTGATACCACTACTGCAGAGCCATATCCCCACCAGTTCCAGGGGGTTCCATCAGCGGCCAAACCGGGTGCTTGCAACATCGCTTCATTTCCGGTGGCGATAATTTCTTGAAACATATTTCCCACACCACCATAGAGCGCGTTGGGGAGATAGATTCCCAATATCCAGGCGAGGACCATCATAAACATCCCTTGAAACGCATTTGACCAGCCCACTCCCATCACTCCGCTAAAATAGACATACACTAAAACTACAGAGTACGTTAAAGCCGCGCCGGCCCATTCGGGGATCATTCCCTCGCTGATCACGTTTAGCACAAAAGCAGCTCCCCGCATTTGGAGTGTTAAATAGGGGATGAAAACGATCACACTTAAAAAGGCAAGCATAATTGAGAGAAACTTGCTGTCGAACCGATTGGCTAACAGCTCTGCCTGGGTTACATATCCGTAGCGTTTTCCCAGCCGCCATGCGCGGGGACCAAAAAAGTAAAGTGGTACAATCCCTATCACACCGTATGCGATAATGTAAAAAGCAGCCGCACCGCGTGAATATGCCCAGCCGGGTCCGCCTAAAAATGCAAAGGATGAGAAGATGGAAGCGCCGATCACAAAATAGAGAATCAACACATTCATGCTTCGATCGCCGGCGACAAATCCTGATACACTTTTAGAAATTCGCAGAGACGGGATGATTCCTGTCAGCAGCGAAATAAGCAGGTATAGTCCGACAACAAGTAAGATTACAGTTCCGGTTTCCATCAGTCAGTTTCCGGATCTTTATTATCAGAAAAATGGAGAGCAAGCATGGCCACAAATGAGATGATTACCCAGAGAATTACCCATGCAAAAGAGAGTGGCAAACCTAAAATCAGTGGTGTGGCAGATCCAAAAATAGCGTGACCCGGCCATACTACGGCTAATGTGGCGAGTACCATCACGAGCGAAAAAATAATTCGATTTAGCCGATATTTTGAGCTGCCGATAACGAGCCATGTTCGGGAGCCGTTTTTTGTTTTAGTTTTTTGAATATGCATTTCACTTGCTGATTAATTCAGGAATTAAGAAACGTGAAATTAAGATTAGGGTCAATGTTAATATAGTTGCTATTTTTTGTCTTCTATCCGTTAAGATGTAAATTACTTATATGAAACGAATCGTAAATATATCAAAAAATGCTTCAGAAGCTGCTGAGTGGGATAAAAAACAGCATTTTTCTATGACAATGGGAGAACGTCAAGAAGCAGCCCGTGTTTTAAAAAAGAGAGTTTATGGAAAAGACTGTCCTGATGTGAGAGAGGCTGAAAGGCTAAAATTAGCAGGGAAACTTAAATGAAGTTAATTAGTTTATTTTTTCTCTCCTTATTATTGCCAATTACGGTAGAAGCTCAGGTTCACGTACTGATCACCTACCACTCCAAAACCGACAACACAAAAATGATGGCTAAGTTCGTTGCCGATGGAGCCCGTTCGGTGGATGGAGTAGTGGTTCATCTTAAAACAACCGAAGAAACTACCGAAGAAGATCTTTTAAATGCTGATGCCATTATTTTGGGAAGCCCGGTTTATAATGCAAATGTAACCCCTGAAGTTTCACGGTTTATTGCATCCTGGCCATTTGAAGGTGCTCCACTGAAAAATAAGATTGGAGCTGCATTTGTAACTGCGGGTGGCATCTCAGCAGGAGAAGAAATTGTTCAAATGAATATTCTGCAGAGCATGCTGGTTTTCGGGATGATCATTGTCGGTGGACCTGACTGGACTCACCCCTTCGGTGCATCCGCCATAACAGGAGAAGGCCCTTTTGAAGTTGGAAATAAGATTGGCATCGATCAAACTTTTCTCAACAGGGCCAAAAATTTAGGTCAACGTGTCGCAGAAATTACCCTCAAACTTGAGGGTGAAAGTTACATACATGAGTAAAAATAGGGTGTCTTCATTATCTACTATCCATTTCAGCGCAGGAGATTCTGAAATAAACTCAGAATGACGACTTCTGTGCTTTCAATGCATTTGCTATAATCACAGCAGGGTGTTCAGCAGTTCGCTGTAATCCATCAGATATTTGATGGCGACAGGAAAAACCGGGAGCGCAAACGGTACTCTCCTTCTCAAGTTTGCGGAGCGCCGGAAACAGTGTCTGTTCACCCACCTGCATGGATACATTGTACTTATCCTTTTCATAACCGAAGCTTCCCGCCATGCCACAGCACCCTGTTTTAAGTTCAACTGGATTAAAACCGAGCTTTTTATACACATTCATCAATGGTGCATTACCCACTAACGCTTTTGTGTGGCAGTGTCCGTGCAGGTAAACTTCCTGACCTTTCCCAATATCCGGCGGTTCCGATGCGGCTAATTCTGTTGTTAAAAACTCTTCCCACAAGAACGTCTGACTTGCTATTAAATGCGCTTTCTTCAGCTGAGCTTCACTGCATAAATCCACATATTCATCCCGCAGAGTCAAAATTTCACTGGGTTCTAATCCAATTATGGGAATACCTAAATCGGCAAATGGTGTTAGGCGGTTTATATTCTCCTCACAAATTTTAGAGGCCTCATCAAGCAAACCTTTCGATATTTGAGGCCGCCCTGTTGGCCAGATTCCGGGAACCATCACGCTGTAGCCTAACGATCTAAGAACCTCACAGGCAGCAATAGCAATTTTTGGTTCATTATAATTCGTGAAAATATCGACCAGCAATAGTACCTGTTTTCCCTCTTTATGATTGTACTCCTTCTCGTTTTTTCGGAACCAAGAATAAAACGTAGTGGATGCAAATTCAGGCAGATTTCGTCTGGAGTCAATGTTAAAAATGCCTTCAAGAATTTTTTTGATCGGTTTTTGCCGATTGAAGAAATTTGTTAGACCTGCAAAAAGTGATGCAATTGGGAATAATTTTTCAGGCTGACCAAAAAATCGTTCGCCCAGAGTTGTGCCATTTTTTTGATGATACCCGTTCATGAATTCAGCCTTCATTTTGGCCATATCCACATTTGCGGGGCATTCACTTTTGCACGCTTTACAGCTGAGGCAAAGATCGAGGGCTTCCTTTAAATCTTCGGAGCCAAACGCCTCTTGTTGTTTACCTGAAAAAAGCTGACGGAATAAATTGGCGCGTCCCCGGGTGTTGTCTTTCTCCTCGCGAGTTGCGTGATAAGACGGACACATCGTCCCGCCGCTTTCGGCAAGTTTTCTGCAAACTCCGGCGCCGTTGCACTGCTCTACGGCTCCATCAAACCCGTTGGTAAGTCGCCAGTTAAATACGGTATCCACATCGGGGTGTTTGTACTCCGGATGGTAGCGCAGATCGGAATCAATTGGTTTTGGATCGAGAATTTTGCCCGGATTAAACCGGTACTCCGGGTCCCAAAGCTCTTTTACCTGACGAAGCAGCGGCATCATATCTTTGCCTAAAACCGTTTCGATGTAGGGTGCTCGCGCTCGGCCGTCACCATGCTCACCGGAGAGCGATCCGCGGTATTTTTTTACCAAATCAGCCACTTCCGAGGCGATCTCTTTCATCGTTTTAATTCCTTCGTGAGTGGTAGTATCCACAACGGGACGCAGATGCAGCTCGCCCACGGATGCGTGCGCATAGAAAACACAGGAAGTATTATGACTATCCAAAATCGCTTGGAACTCCTGAATGTACGCCGGTAAATCTTCAACTCGCACGGCAGTATCCTCTACAAACGTTGGCGAAGGATTTTCTCTGCCAAGACCCATCAACAGACCAAGCCCTGCTTTTCGTAAATCCCAAACACGTCGCATTTCATCCTCATCAGACAGAAACGGATGTGAATACCCGAAATCCAAATCCTGCAACTTCGTGGCAAGTCCGGCAGCTATTTGTTCAAGTTCTGTTAAGTCATCGCCCTCGAACTGCACGATGAGAATACACTTGGGCTCACCATCAAGAAAAAATCGATTTTTACTCTGTTCGATATTTCCTTTGGTAGCATTTAAAATAATATCGTCTACTAATTCCACTGCCGCGGGATTCCATTTCACAATTTCCACCGTGGCAAGCATCGCTTCGTGGATTGATTTAAACTGAGGAATCACCAGCGTTTTGGCCTTGGGAAGCGGAACCAGATTCACTTTGGCTGATGATGTCATTGCCAGAGTTCCCTCGCTTCCGCAGAGAAGTTCGGCTAGGTTAAAAGGACGTCCATTCGGGGTGATGGGATCCATCTCACAAAGACGGTCAATAGCATACCCGGTATTTCGTCGGGTAATTTCAGGATGAGGAAAATTTTCAATGATTTTATCTCTATGCTTCATCAGCAAATCAATTATCCCACGATAAATACTTCCCTCCAGAGTATCGAGTTTCTTTTTAGCTTCTAACTCACCATTCGAAATCGGACCAAACGTAACGGCAGATCCGTCACTCAAAATCGCATCAACCTCAATAATGTGCTCGCGTGTGGTTTTATGCTTGATGGAAAATGAGCCACAGGAATTGTTTCCAATCATACCGCCAATCATACAGCGGTTTGTGGTGGCGGTATCAGGGCCAAACTGAAGGCCGTATTGAGCAGCTTCACGGTTTAGTGTATCACGAATTACTCCCGGCTGAACATGAGCAACCTTCCTTTCGGAGTCAATGTGGACAATCTCCGTCATAAACCGCGACACGTCCATAATCACGCCATTTCCGGTGGCTTGGCCGGCAAGACTTGTCCCTGCGCTTCGTGGAGTGATTGTAAACCCTTCCGTTCTTGATTGAGTGACGAGGTGCTGAATATCATCCCGTGTTTTTGGAAAAGAGACTCCCCGGGGTAGTTCTTCGTAGAGAGATGCGTCGGTTGCGTAGAGTTGCCTGGTAAGGGAGTCTTTTAAAATCGTGGACATGGTTTAAATGTATGGCAAGATCACAATGGGTGCAACTAAATGGATAAATAACGAACAGAAAAGTAGATTAGTCAAAAAGGTAAAAATGATTAACTTAAACCGATTCAGAGTTTGATTCGTACATATAAATAAACGGCAACGAGTTATGAATCTGTTAGCCCTCTAAAATTATGAAAGATCTCTCAAATAACAGAAGAATTATTGGCATTATTGCCATCTTTGTACTTTTTGGCTGCTCTATAGTTGCATTAGAGTTTACCGGCAATAAGATATTAAGTGGTGCGCGTGGCTTTATTTATGGGGAGGGGCAGTGGGCAAAAGCTCAAAAAAAGGCAAGTATAGCACTCCTTTCTTATGTCTTCACCCAAGATGTTTTTCATTATCATTTATTCCTCGATCAATTAAATGTACACGAGGGAGATAAAATTGCAAGAGAAACATTGACATCAAAAAATCCGGACGTAAAAGCCGCATATGAGGGTTTGTTACAGGGTGGCAATTCACCCGAAGAGATTAATTCAATGATATGGCTACTGATAAATTTTAAGAATTTATCGTCTATTAGTTCCGCTATTGAATATTGGGTACTAGCTGATGAAAAAATTGAAACATTTCGCAATTTAGGCCATGAAATTCATCGGCAAATTGAGGACGGAGTACTAACTGAAGCTGTATCACGACCTTATTTAAAAGAAATTGTTCTGCTTGATGAAGACCTTACCCGGCTGGAGAATAATTTTTCAAACGCGATGAGTGAAGCGGCGCGTTGGGGTAGCAATACTGTTTTCTGGACAACCATTTTGGTTTCATTGGCTTTTATCTTATCAGCTGGCTTTGTTTGCATATCATTTATGCGAAATCTAAAAAAAGCAAATGATAGGCTACAGATTTCGGAAGAGAAATTTAAAACCGTGCTTGATAACTCTCGTGATGTTATTTATCAGTATCAAAAAGATGCGAACGGTTATGATTATATGAGCAAGGGAGTTGTTGAGATGCTTGGTTATCAATTGGAAGAGATAAAAGAAGGTGGTCCGCGATTTATTTTAGAGCGAATTCATCCTGAGGATAAAATAAGGATGAAAGAGGAGCTCGAAAAATTTGCAAATTCAGAAAGAAAAGAAAAGTATCTGGATGACACCGAATTTAGAGTTCAAAGAGCGGATGGCAGCTATATTTGGATCAACAATAAACGGACCCCTATTCTGGATGAAAATGGAACAGCAACAACCA
>JBGTFX010000129.1:0-2144 GCA_041747055.1 Balneolaceae bacterium | reverse complement strand
CGAGGATCATCTTTTGAACGCGGAGCGCTCCGAGCGCTCCTCTTTTTATCCCACGAAGCGATAGCGTAGTGAAACGAACCATGTAATGAAATCCTGCGATTCCGCTCACGCTCCACCCTGATTTACAATCGAACTCAGGTTTCAGTAATGACTCAACAAATAACCAAACTCTACCAAGAAAGGTTTTGATCTGTAAAAACACAAAAATACTGAATACCATAGGCATGGTTCATCTCAGGGACAACATCTACCGTGCCTATGGCACTTTTTTCTCCCTGTACGATTCGTTCACCCCGGGATTCAAATTCCGCGTTACAAAATTGGCCGTACCTATCGGCACTGGAAATATCAGTTAAAACAAGTATGTTTTGCACAAAAGTGTAGCCCGCTGATATTCCGATAAAAAGGGTTCTAACCCCCCATTCAATTAATAAACATTAATCATCGAACTCATCAGGTCTTCTGTTTTGTGTTAATTCATTCAAAAAAATTAATCGTATTTTAACACACAAATTCAGTAAAGCCGTTACCTTGCAAAATTTCGAAGGTATCCACCATGCTAACTGGCAACGTTTTCTACGTTTAAAAGCTGACAATTAATAAACGATCTATTTTGACTCAAAAACTACTGCGATCCATCAAGGTCCCCGGTGCCATATTGATGGGAATGGGTTCTATTATAGGTACGGGACTTTTTGTAAGTATCGCCATTGCCACCCAAATTGCCGGCGATGGCATCATCATCGCTATCCTTATAGCAGCCATACTCGCCACACTTAACGGCCTTAGCAGTGCACAGCTTGCAGCTGCTCATCCGGTAAGCGGCGGAACCTATGAGTACGGTTACAAGTATCTTAGCTCCTACTTTGGCTTCACCGCCGGCTGGATGTTCGTCACCGCAAAAACCGCTTCTGCAGCAACTGCGGTTCTGGGTTGTGTGGGTTATATCGTTTACCTGTTTGATATCGATCTTATATCGTGGCTGTACCCTATATCCGGTCTGGGAGTGCTATTGCTGATGACCCTCCTCGTTTCAGGTGGCATTAAGCGAAGCAATCTGGCGAATATGTTGATTGTTTCCGTCACTCTTGTAGGATTGGCAGCCCTCGTAATTTTTGGTTTTGGAAGCAACGGATTTCCTACACAGCCCATACGCGACTCATTTGTTCAATTCGAAATATCTTCTATTCTATACGCTTCAGCGCTCATGTTTGTGGCATACACCGGGTATGGACGCATCGCAACATTAGGAGAAGAAGTTGCAAATCCACGCTATACCATCCCGAGAGCCATAATTTTAAGCATGATTTTGATTGTTACCATCTATCTCGCGGTTGCCTTGACATCACTGCAAATTTTAGGATCAGAAGCATTTGGTCAAACAGTAGAAGGCGAAGCGGCACCTCTCATGGCAGTAGCTCAGGCGCTTCAAATTCCCGGACTCGGATTAATAGTATCCATTGCAGCCATTACAGCTATGCTGGGCGTTCTTCTCAATTTAATTCTTGGAATTTCCAGGGTTATTCTTGCCATGGCCCGACGCCGGGACCTTCCCAAAAAACTTTCAGAAATCAGATCCACAAATCAAAGCCCGGTCGCGGCCGTCATAACTACGGGAATAATTATCGGGTTATTTGTACTCAGTGGTGACGTGGTGTTTACGTGGTCTTTCAGCGCATTTACAGTGCTTATCTACTACTCAATTACAAACCTATCTGCGTTGATGCTGCCTGAAGAAGATCGACTGTACCCAAAATGGATTCCCATTTGCGGATTATTAGGGTGCCTGTTTTTAGCCTTCTGGATTGAGCCTGTAATTTGGGGTCTTGGAATTGGAATGATTATCCTCGGACTCATCTGGCACACAGTGAAATTGAAGATGGTTGGGGATTGATTTCATGAACCCTCCAAGGATTTGAAACCCTTATATGTTGAATTTATTTATGATTATTTGAAATTTAAAAAACCCGTCCGACTCTATCCGGAAGGGACTTATAAAAAAGTTTTAATCGAATTCAGGTTTCACGATTACACCTGATTCCTACCCAAATTTCACAGGCTGAAAGCCTGACATAACACAACCATGGCATCGCCATAGATAACGAGGTGACCCAACACACAACAGGCTGAAAGTCTGAAATAAT
>JBGTFX010000128.1:0-3974 GCA_041747055.1 Balneolaceae bacterium | reverse complement strand
ATGGGCCCGGCCCAGGGGGGTTTATAAAATTACACTATTTTATTTTTGACCATACCTACTCCACCTTATATGCATTAGACCGCTATAAGGTGGATATATTTAAACGTGTGGAGAGCGGCTCCTTTGAATACGACACCAGCTTCAATCACAATCTATATTTGGGTGGTCAGTTGTCGGCAAGCATGTGCATACTGGGTTCAAATTTGTACATCAGCGGGTTTACCAATTCCTACGATGAGGATCCCAGGGAAATGGAGCGGGGGATCAATATAATCGATTTGAATACCCTGGAGCGGGTCACCTCTTTTGGATACATCTACGAAACCTATCAAAAATGGATTGTAACTACACGAGTCTTGTCTCATATGTATATCACCTGCAACGAACAAACTGATACGTTGGTGGCACAGCACCACGATTTTCCGTTTGTATTTGGGTATTCGAGGGAGGGGAAACAGAAGTGGGTATCAAGGATCGACAACATCATCCCTGCAGAATTCCCTGAAACCAAGGAAGGACGAATGGGACATAGAACTAATGAGAACCCTTATCATCGATTTCTCCCATTTCGAGCTGTCGATCTCAATGAATACGAATTGATGCAAGTGAGATATGGATATCCTCAAGATGTTGAAATAAAGGACCCCAATCACTTTTTGATTCTCGTCCACTCAGATACTGGTAAGTTATATGCATCCAGTCGATACCCAATTATTGGGGCGAGCAAAAATGGCGTATATATTACGGTTGATCCCAGTAGTATAGCCCCTATTTCAAATATAAATACCCTATATATTGAAAATATTTGAAGATCAAATAACATTTTACGCACTGGTAATAGTAGTTTTCATCGCAGCTTCACTCATCTCATTTCATGTGTTCGATAAGGATAACTACAACAATCCAGCTATTGATAAACATTTTAAAAACGAAGTTGTATTGATCTATATCGGCTGCTCTACGTGTGGTGCCGCTCAGCACCCTGATCTGCCCGGCTTTTTTCAAGAGATTAAGAGATATTTACAAGAGGTAAGCCGGACGAACGAGCATGAGTTTATGACTGTAGGAGTTTCAAGTGAGCATGATATCAGCAGAGGGCTTGTCCATCTTGAAAAATTCTCGGCATTTGATGAAATATCAATCGGGAACGGCCTCGGCAATAGAACGTTGCAATTTTACATCTGGGAAAATTCCCGAAATATTACTTCATCGGGACTACCACAGGTGTTAGTATCTAAAAGAACATATCAAACATATAGTGATGGCAGTCAAGAAACAGTAATACACCCTCAAATTATTATGGAAGAAGTTGCAATTCGTAAAGTAGGGGTTGAAGGGATCATGGATCTGGCAGAAAACAAAAATCAAATACTCAGCAAGTTAGATTTTGATAGTCACCTTGCAAATTAAACAGGATAATTCCCTCGTCGAAAAGCTCTCCGCAGAGAGGGGAGTTTCGTAACTCGTACGTCCCCGTGCGAGAACCCATTGTGTCCGCAGTGGTTACGCTAGTCGGTTTTGATTCATTGCTTGCCTACTCTATTTCAGGTACATTTTAATTAAATTCTATTCAGAAAAAGTTTCATACCAATTCACAAAAATGAAAGCAGCAGCCATACAATTAAACAGTCAGCCGGATATACAAAAGAGTTTGTCAGAAGCCCGACAGTGGATTGAAAAAGCCGTTGATGAAGGAGCTAAGTTAGTTTGTTTGCCCGAGAATTTTGCTTTTTTAGGGAATGAAAAGGAGATGTATGAACATGCAGCTCAAATTTGTGAAGCTGTTGAAGATCAGCTTCCTGAATGGGCTAAAAAATTTAAAGTGACTCTAATGGGAGGCGGTTATCCATCACCTGCAGGGAATGGAAAATACTACAATAGAAGCATACTCATTAATCCGATTGGAGAGATTGTTGAATCATACCATAAAATTCATCTATTTGATGTGGATTTATCAGAAGGAGAAGTGTATCGAGAATCGAATAATGTGGAGCCCGGAAGAGTTTCAAGTGTGGTATATAAAAGTGAAAGCCTTCCAACAATTGGATTTTCAATCTGCTATGATCTTCGGTTTCCTGAACTGTATCGTCAGTTGATGGAGAAAGGAGCAGATATTTTAACCGTTCCATCCGCATTTACTAAAACTACAGGTAAAGCACACTGGGAAGTTTTGTTGCGAGCCCGGGCTATTGAGAATAGTTGCTATGTAATTGCGGCTGCTCAGACCGGCCGGCACGGAAAAAAGCGTGAAACTTTTGGTCATTCAATGATTATTGATCCATGGGGAAATATTCTTCAAAACGCGGGAACTGAACCCGGTTACATCACCGCTGATATTGATCTTGATGAACTGAAAAAGATCAGACGTAAACTTCCCTCAATAAAGCATCGAAGGATGTAATATACTTTTACAATGATACCATGAATCAAAAGACTGTCATCATTACTGGAGCCAATTTGGGAATCGGGAAAGCCGCTTCACGGAGATTACCGATGAGGCTCATTCAGTCATCCATTTTAACTTTTTCTAGATGACTATAATCCTCTTCATAATAGGTCTTGCACTGTTAATTGCCGGTGCCGAACTGCTGGTGAAAGGTGCTTCAGGAATTGCCTTGAATTTCCGCATATCACCCCTAGTTGTTGGGCTGACCGTTGTTGCATTTGGCACTAGTACCCCAGAACTGGCTGTAGGGATTGAGTCGTCTCTTACAGGTAAGGAAGGCATTACTTTTGGTACGGTTGTAGGAAGCAACATTTTTAATATCCTGTTTATTCTTGGAATCTCGGCTTTGATCCTGCCACTGTCTGTCTCTCAAAAGCTTCTTCG
Source organism: Balneolaceae bacterium (assembly GCA_041747055.1). Classification (GTDB taxonomy): domain Bacteria; phylum Bacteroidota; class Rhodothermia; order Balneolales; family Balneolaceae; genus SW132. The sequence continues at coordinate 1,144 of JBGTFX010000128.1, read as the reverse complement.
TTTAGATGTGCCTTTCATGATTTTACTTTCGGTGACGTTACTGATTTTATCATTAAATGGAGTGTTAAGCCAGATTGAAGGAATATTCCTGTCATCCGGACTAATCGTTTATACAACATTTTTGATCATTGATAGCCGGAGAAAGGTGGGGCCTGAACCTGTGGGTGATGATGAGAATATTGTAAAAAAGAGAAGTTGGATTTTGAACATATCCATGACAGCAGGAGGGCTTGGATTGTTGTTGTTGGGCTCAAATTGGTTCCTGGATGGTTCGGTGCAAATTGCCCGGTTGGTAGGCTTAAGTGAAACCATCATAGGTTTAACTATAGTAGCTGCGGGTACCTCCATGCCGGAGGTGGTAACATCTATTATGGCTGCAATTCGCGGTGAACGCGAAATTGCCGTGGGTAATGTTGTAGGAAGCAATATCTTTAATATTTTGGGGGTACTGGGCATTTCGGCCATATTTGCTACCGATGGCCTTGACGTTTCATCATCCATGATCAGGTTCGATATTCCGGTGATGATTGCTGTAGCATTAGCCTGTCTTCCCGTTTTTTTTTCAGGCGGGGTAATCAGCAGGGGGGAAGGGATTTTCTTTTTAGGATACTACACTGCATATACACTTTATCTGATTATGGCAGCTACGCAGCACGATGCGCTTCCAATTTTCAGTTCAGTGATGTTGTTGTTAGTGATACCGTTAACGGTTATTATGTTAGCTTTGGTTGTTTATCAGCAGTTTACTGCAAAAGGTAACCGAAGTGGTTAAATCATATTTTTAGTCCGAGTCATCAAGACTCACCCCCGTCCCATCTCTACTTCGGAAAGCGCTCCGCAGAGAGGAGAGTTATGTAACTTATATGTTTCCGTTTTAGCAAATCTTCTTGTTTGTGTGGTTAGCTCTATTGCGTGTTTCATAGACTCTCCACATTTCGAGAACCTTTATCCATTTGTGAATGAATACTATTCAGTACTAGCGTTGTCATTGTAATTGAAAACAGGGCAATTGCGGGGATAATAAAAACAACCGGTATGATTTTTTGGCCCAGTAAACCCATTGCAATGATTTTAGAGATCAGAGCCAACATAAGTATGGATAAAAAAACCAGGTATACCGGAGTAACCAGAAATCCGATTGGTT
>JBGTFX010000127.1:0-3000 GCA_041747055.1 Balneolaceae bacterium | reverse complement strand
TTAAAATAATATCCTGACCGACTTTAATAGTGCCTTGTTCAACACGACCAACGGCAATTCGGCCAACATAATCATTCCAATCAACACTGCTCACCAACATTTTAAAGGGTGCATCGTCCTCTTGTTTTGGTGATGGAATGTGCTCGATAACTTTTTCAAATAGAGGAGATAAATCTACATTTTCGTCTTCTAAATTATTCTTGGCAATCCCATCAATTCCAATTGCATAAAGAACCGGGAAATCAAGTTGTTCATCATCTGCGTCCAATGAGACAAATAGGTCAAAAATCTCATTTAAAACAGCATCCGGGCGCGCATCTTGTCTATCAATTTTGTTGATCAAGACAATCGGCTGATAACCAAGTTCCAACGATTTACGAAGCACAAATTTAGTTTGCGGTAACGGGCCTTCTGCTGCATCAACCAAAAGAATAACGCCATTTACCATTTTCAGAATCCGCTCTACTTCACCGCCAAAATCGGCGTGACCGGGAGTATCCACAATATTAATTTTGGTTCCTTTCCAAAGTACTGCGGTGTTCTTTGAACTAATGGTGATTCCTTTCTCTTTCTCGAGATCACCGGAGTCCATAACTCTCTCTTCAACATGTTGATTCTCTCTAAAGGTACCGCTCTGCTTAAGCATTTGATCGACCAAAGTGGTTTTGCCGTGATCAACGTGAGCGATAATGGCTATGTTTCTAATATCTTGTTTCATAAAGGTGTGTGTGCTTCGTCTGTCGGCTTTAGCGACAAAATGTAAATTAGGATGTTTTTTTCGATAGAGACGAACTAACAAATCAAAAATCGAAAAATTGATAGCCTTCAATATAAGGTTATTTTGGGAGAGTTCTGAGTAATTCAACAAAGAATCATAGACTCTTTGAAATCTTATTTGATAGGAAAAAAGATCTCAGCTACTAATAATTTGTTGCTTTTTAAAAACTGAAATTTTGATAAGCGATAGAAGTATTAATAAATAATTCTTTATTTGTTCCTATAAAACTTCATTTAGATTCTATGGGTTTAAGTCCATCCAAAACCCAAGGCATTAGTTCGGAAACTGTGGGATGAACCAATACAACTTTTCGATACTCTTTACAGGGAATTCCACTATGCATAATAGTCGCAAACATATTAATTATCTCGTCTCCTCCAGGCCCGAGAATAGAGGCACCAAGAATCTGGTCCGTATCACCGTCTACTAATAATTTGGCAAAACCCTTTGTTTCACCCATCTCTTTGGCCCGGCTAATCTTACTCATGGGACGAGTGGCTTTTAATACACTGTATCCGGCTTCGATCGCCTCTTTTTCGGTCATTCCCACCCGGCCCAACGGTGGGTCGGTAAAAAGCGCATAAATAACTTCACGCTTTGAAATAGTACGATCTCCGCCCTTCAGATAATCCAGTACTATTTCCGCATCGTTCACTGAAGTGTGAGTAAACGCACCTTCTCCGTTTACATCCCCTACTGCAAATAGCCCATCCACACCGGTTCTGCAAAAATCATCTACTTTTATAAATCCTCGTTTATCCAGTTTCAGCCCTGCTGCTTCAGGATTAATTTTTTCACTGTTGGGTTTCCGTCCGGTAGCTATGAGCAAGTGTGAACCTTTTATTTTTTTGCCTGACTTCAGTTGCAGTATAATCTCCCCGTTTACATCAGATACTGATTCCGCCTCCGAATTACACATGATTTCAATTCCCTCCCCTTCCAGACATGCTCGTATCGTATCAGCCACGTCTGCATCTTCGCGCGGCATCAACTGATCGCTTCGTTGTATCAGTGTGACCTTTGAACCAAATCTTCGATATATTTGGCTGAATTCCACGCCTATATATCCCCCACCGATAATTAGCAGATGTTCCGGCAGCTCTTCCAGGTCGAGCAAACCGGCACTGTCCATCCACGGCACAGAATTGATTCCATCAATCGGTGGAGCAAACGGCCGGGTTCCGGTATTTATGTAGATTTTTTCACCTTCTATCTCTTCATCTCCTATACGAATAGTTTTAGGACTTGTAAATTCCCCCCATCCTTTTATCAACCTGACATTATCTGAATTGTTCATCCAGTTCTCGAGACCATTGCTTGATCCATTGCGGATTTCATTCATTCGCTCCCGAACCCGACTATAATCAACCTCAATATTGCCAGTGGTAAAACCATAAAAATTACCTCTGCGGGCTTGATAAATAGCTTTGGCGCAGGCTACCAATGTTTTAGTTGGTGTACAGCCATAGTTTACACAGCTACCGCCAACTTTATTCCCTTCAATGACGGCTATTGAATCACCTCCCGAAATAAAATCTCCTAAAAGTGTCCCAGTTGCTTGTCCTGTACCAAGTATAATATGATCGTATTTTTTCATTTTTTTCTTAGCTATAATAGTACTGCCCGATTGATTACTAATCCTACCTATCATAACAAATTTATTTCTGAATTCATCAAAAAGATGATATTTCAGGTGCAATCTTAAATGGATCCTTGCCGAATAAAACTGAAATTGGACTATCGGTATGTCTCAATACACTAAATTCATCTATAATGATGTGCAAACAGCATAGAATCATTTGAGCAGGATAGTAATCTACCCTCAAAAAAATGAGTTACCGGTTAAAGATAAGCATAAAATGGGGAGGTGGTTTTAACCTCCCCTGTTTTATTAATTAAAATAGAACATCAACGATGCAGTAAAAACGTTCCCGTTGAATGTTAAATCATCAAATCCTTCTACATCATTACCCGGGTCGAGATTCAAATAACGATAATCAAGACTTAACGCCGTTTTATCTGTAAACCATAACTCTGTTCCGAATCCAAAGTGGTATCCCAGTTCGAAACGATCATTATCATTAAAAACTATATCATCTACTCCATTATCAAATCTATAAAATGTGTAGTAAGCTCCGGCACCAACTAAACCATAAGGTGCGACATATTTGCTTAATGGAGCAAACAACATGAAGGATGCTGTTATGGGTACTGAACTTGCA
>JBGTFX010000126.1:0-10562 GCA_041747055.1 Balneolaceae bacterium | reverse complement strand
AGCGATGTTTTGTTTAACGGTGTGAAAAGTGCACAGCCGGCGCCCGATAATGCGGTGGATTATACGTTCGTGTCGTATCAGGCCTCTATTCGATTTGCGGAAGAGATCAAGGCAAAAACCGGGGAGAAAGAGTTTACAATTCATCCTGTTTCGTATGATAATGGCGAAGTGGTGCTGCGATTTCCTGAATCAGCCGGGACTACTATTGAGGAACTTCAGGTGGAGTGGGAGAATGATTTTATCCTGAAGCGAACGCTGACCGAAATTGAGACGATTCAGGATGAAGATGAGGGAGTTCTGCTGCGGCTTGAACGACTCTTCAATCCGGCACCTTCTTCCAACGGTTCAGAAATAAAAATTTTAGAAGATGGCAATAGAAATGCGGCTCAGCTGGATGCGATTGAAAAAGCGATGGCCAGTCGGTCGTTATTTATTTGGGGTCCCCCCGGAACCGGTAAAACGGCTACTTTGGGCTACATCATCGCAAATTATATAAAGCAGGGGAAGTCGGTGTTGTTTGCTTCGAATACCAATCGGGCAGTGGATGTTGGACTGTTGAGTGCGTTACACGCTTTGCAAACGGTGGGGGACACCATCAAACCGGAAAAAATAACCCGTTTTGGCGAGATTGCGCTGAATAATCCGGAGCTGGAACCGTACTCGTTTGATGCGCAGATGGAGATTGTGACGAATCAGAAAAAAGCGGATGCGGGTCAGTGGGTGGATTTGCTGAGTCGGCGCGAACAGGTGCTTCGGACAATTGAAAAGCGATTGAAAAATGGGAAGCAGGCAACAAGCAATCAGGAGCTGGACCTGAAGCTGATTGATCAAAAAATTGAAAGTGCCGGCGGATGTGATGTGTTGGAAGCGAAAATTGAAGAGCTGAATAATGTCAGCGAGCGATCGGAGCTGCGTAAAAAACGACTGGTTGCCACGACTCTTGCTAAAGTTTGTACGTCTGACCTGTTCTTTAATCTCGATTTTGATGCGATTGTTGTGGATGAAGGCTCGATGGCAAATCTTCCGTATTTGATGGTGCTCGCCTCACACGTAAAGTGGCACATGGTGGTCGTGGGAGATCCGATGCAGCTGCCGCCCATTGCGTTGACAAATGATCGGTCAGCACGAGAGTTTTTAGAGCGGGATATTTTCACCACGGTTTCAGGGGCCAGCAAAAGCGAAGATCTGTTTAAATGGCATGATAAAAACCCTGAGTTTACCGCTTTTTTTGATACTCAATATCGTTTGGAAGCCTCACTGGCGAACATCATCAGCACGGTATTTTATGAGGGACGGTTGAAGACAGCCGCTGTAGAAGGGGCTGAAAATGTGAATGCCAACGGACGCGCTTTTCACCTGGTAGACACCTCGAAGTATGGGCCCTACCTGGAGCAGAAATCGGGCGAGCGGGGATTTAAGCCGATCAATTTGGTGCACCAGGAAGTGGTGGAGAGGCTGGTGAAAAACATGGGTGCCCGTGGAATTCGAATGGAGCAGATTGGAATCATCGTGCCGTTTCGTAGCGCTGTGTATGATTTACGAAATCGACTTTATGATGCCGGAGTTAGGGATGTGGAGGTTGGCACGATTCACACTTACCAGGGACGGGAAAAAGACTATATCATTTTTGACACGGTGATGAGCGGTGAAAAACAGCGCGGAACGATGCGTCACTATTCTGTGCGACCACTCGATGAGGAGAAAAATGGTATGAGTGTCCCTCGTCTATTAAACGTGGCATTTTCACGAAGTAAAAAAGAATTGGTAGTCATTGCCGACATGGTGCACGTGGATCGCGTTTACGGCGGGAAGTTTTTAGGCCGATTATTGGATAAGATTAAGAAGTGATTGCAAAGTACAGACCTCTAAGGTTTTCCAAAAACCTTAGAGGTCTTTCTTTTCTTTTGGGGGTACAGAATTTACACTTGGTCTTTTAGGCACAACACGTTTCTTCTTATTGGAACGTTAACATCGAAAAGTAGCTTTATATTTTTAAAATTAATCAAATTAATACAGAAAAATATGTCATCTATTAACCTGAAAAATTGTTGCTGTTCCTGGTCGTGTTTTATGCAGGACTCAAGAAGGCATATTTTTTGGGATTTTTAATGATGATTATTTGATCTGACATTTTCACCCCTTCAAAAAGCCTTCTTACTAATCAGGAAGGCTTTTTTTATTTAATTAAACCGAGAAATTTTTATGACACAATCAATGCAAAATAATTTGCCAACTACCGGCGATAAACCAGCCGTCTATGTAATTCATGAAAACGAAGAGTGGCTGATTCCGCTTCGGGAAGCCTTTGAAGAATTGGATGTTCCATATCAGGAGTGGTTCATCAATTCAGGCTCGTTGTCTTTGGATGATGTTCCTCCGAACGGTGTTTTTTACAATCGAATGAGTGCATCATCTCATACGCGCTCGCACCGTTTTGCCGTTGAGCTGACCGGTCCCATTTTAGCATGGCTGGAGCTGCATGGCAGAGAAGTTGTTAATGGACGGCGTGCCCTGCAACTCGAAGTACGAAAGTTTGAACAGTATCTGGCACTTCATCAGCACGGATTAAAAACCCCAAAAACAATTGCCGCATCCGGTAATGATGAGATAGTGAGAGCTGCCAAATCTCTTAATCAGACTCCATTTATTTTAAAGCCGAATCGTGGTGGAAAAGGTCAGGGAGTGGAACTGTTTCGATCCGTTGAAGAGCTTGAAAGGCGGCTGGAAATTGACGGCCAGCTTTCACTGGATGGGATTTCTCTGATTCAGGAATACATCAAACCTCATAATGACACCATTACCCGACTGGAATTTATTGGCGGAAAGTTTTTCTATGGAGTGCAGGTAGATACGTCTGATGGATTTGAGCTATGCCCGGCAGATAGCTGTGTTGTGGGCGGCGATTTTTGTCCGGCACCGGGTGCTGTTGTGAGTCACAAATTTAAAGTGTTGGATGATTTTCGGGATGATGATTTAATCCCTCGCCTTGAAGCGTTTTTTGTGGATAATAACATTAAAGTGGGTGCAGCAGAATTTGTGGAAAATGAGTCCGGTGAGCGGTTTGTGTACGACATCAACATCAACACAAATTACAACCGCCAGGCGGAGAAAAATGCGGGTGATAAAAAACGCGCCATGCTTGAAGTTGCCCGGTTTTTGAAGGCAGAGCTTATGAAGGTTGAGTCGCGAGAGTTAAAACTTGAAGGGGTAGTTCTGTAAGGGCAATTCATGAATTGCCCTTACAGACGGGGTTCTGACTTAGATTTGACTGGCAATCAACATCTCAATCTCGCGATATTTCATGTTAAACATGTCTGCCAGTGATTTTTTGGTGAGGTGATTTTTGTAGATGTAGGTGCCGTTTCTCAGTGCTGCATTATTCCATAGGCACTCTTTTGTAGTGGAGGCATCACCCAGCTGAATGATATATGGGACAAGCACATTATTCAAAGCATAAGTTGCGGTTCGAGCAACATTGGAAGGAATGTTCGGTACGCAGTAATGTAGTACATCATGCTTCGTATAAACCGGATTTGAGTGGGTTGTTGGTTCGCTGGTAGAAATGCATCCTCCTTGGTCAATCACAGTATCCACAATAACACTTCCCGGTTTCATCAGCTGTACCATTTCGTTGGTTACCCAACACGGAGCGCGTTCGCCCTCTTTCATGGCGGCGCCAATTACCACATCTGCGAAACCCATTGCTTTGGTAAGGTAAAGGTGATTTGCCGTGGCGGTGACAATTCTGCGATCTAATGCATTTTCGAGCCGGCGCAGTGCGGCAAGGTCGTTATCTAACACAAAAACTTGTGCGCCATATCCCAGTGCGGTTCGGGCGGCATATTCACCGGTAATTCCGGCGCCTAATATCACAACTGTAGATGGTGGAACTCCCGAAATTCCTCCCAGCATAATTCCCTGGCCATCACTTCTATTTTCGAGATAGTAAGCAGAAATTTGTACGGCCATGGAACCTGTGATTTCATGCATCATCCGAACAATAGGGAATTCACCGTCAATTCCTTTTATGAATTCATAACCGATTGCACAAACTCCTTTCTCAATAAGCAGTTTTAAAAATTCGTAGCGGGTGTGGCCTAAATGAAGTGCAGATAGTAAAAGTTGATCAGGTTGCATCCACTCCTGTTCGCTTAATGTTGGCGGGGCAACTTTTACGATCAGTTCAGACTGCTTAAAAAGTTCTTCGGCGCTGTAGGCAGTTTCTGCTCCCGCATCAGCGTACTCTTGATCCGAAAAATGGGCATCTATACCTGCATTTTTTTCAATTAATACCTCGTGTCCATTTGCAACAAGTATACTCACACCACCGGGCGTTAACGAAACACGGCGCTCGTCGTGAGAGGTCTCTTTAGGCAGACCGATTTTTAACGATCGGGTAGATTCTGTTTTAAGGAGACTTTTTTCGAGCGTTTGGATACTAATTTGCTCTGTATCCAGTGGGTTTAACTCAATCATAACGCTTCTTAGATCCGGTTAGGGGTTTGATTCAAAGATGTATAAGTTTAATCTAATTAAAATGGAATTGCACGCAAGTTTTTTAAAGCAACAATTATTACCGTCAAATGAGTAACTCACCACGAAAAAAGAAGAGCCTGGGCCAGCATTTTTTACGGGATGCCAACATGATACACAAAATAGTATCATCAATTCCGGCACAAAAAGATGATCGTGTGATTGAAATTGGTCCGGGCGATGGCGCCATCACGGAGTATCTGTTTGATAAATTCTCTGATTTTAGCGCCATTGAGATTGATCCTGTGATGATTGAGCATTTGGCCGAAAAACTTCCGGATCTGAAGGTCTATAAAAATGACATTCTTAAAACAGACTGGAGTGAATTTGCCCTTGATGATAAGGAGATTCATATAGTGGGAAATCTTCCTTATTACATCACCAGCCAGATTTTGTTCTCACTTCTTGAACGCCGTACAATGTTAAGTACTGCCACATTAATGATGCAGAAAGAAGTGGCCGAACGTATAGTAGCTGACCCCAGAACAAAGCAGTACGGAATCTTGAGCGTGCAAACCCAGTTGATGTGTACTCCCGAGATTCTGTTTGATGTGCCACCGGCCGTATTCTCTCCTCCGCCGAATGTAGACAGCAGTGTGATTCGTCTTGTCTTCGATAAAGGGCCGCTGCAATGTACAGACGATCACCTTAAAACGGTGGTCAGAATGGCATTTAATCAGCGCAGGAAAAAACTGAGCAATGCTCTGAAAAGGCTCGATACTGAATTGCCTGAGAAGGATTTCGATTTTAATCTGCGCGCAGAAGCCTTGGAACCTGCCATGTATGAAAAGTTGACAGCACGGCTTGAACAACTTGGCACATTTCAGTCGTAAAAGCTTCCTAAAAAGTACCGATCCCGTAATTTTACCGCCATTCTACACTTTGGTACGGAAGTTGCAATTAATGAAGCCAAAGACGATCGCGCTATTCATTAGCGCATCAGAAAAAGAATCTAACAAATAACCATTAATAATAAATAGGAGTCAGTATATGGCGAGTATTAAACCTTTAAGCGATCGAGTACTGGTTCGTCCGGTAGAAGCTGAAGAGAAGACAAGTTCAGGAATTATTATCCCTGACACAGCAAAAGAAAAACCACAAAGTGGGACAGTTGTTGCTGCGGGACCGGGAAAAGTTGAAAATGGAACTAAGATTGATATTACTGTAAAGGAAGGAGATAAAATTCTTTACGGGAAGTATTCAGGGACAGAGATAACACTTGATGGTGAAGAGTTCTTGATCATGAGAGAATCAGATATTCTCGGAATCGTATCCTAACGATTTAGTAAAACCTATTTAAACACTAACAAAAAAATATTAAGAATTATGTCAAAACTAGTTCATTACGATGCAGATGCGCGGGACGCGTTGAAACGCGGTGTCGATAAACTCGCAAATGCAGTTAAAGTTACATTGGGTCCACGGGGACGAAATGTTGTTATTGAAAAGTCATTTGGTGCTCCTACCGTAACCAAAGATGGTGTTACAGTAGCAAAAGAGATTGAACTCTCAGATAAAGTAGAAAACATGGGCGCACAGATGGTGCGTGAAGTTGCTTCAAGAACAAATGACAATGCCGGTGACGGTACGTCTACAGCAACTGTACTGGCTCAGTCCATTATTCAAACCGGACTAAAAAACGTTACAGCCGGAGCAAATCCAATGGATCTTAAGAAAGGAATCGACATAGCAGTAGCTGCTGTTGTTGAGAACCTGAGAAGCCAGAGCAAGCCGGTTGGCGACAGCCTTGAAAGTATCAAGCAAGTTGGTACTATCTCTGCAAACGGAGATGATGAGATCGGATCTCACATTGCACAGGCAATGGAAAAAGTTGGAAAAGATGGTGTTATCACTGTTGAAGAAGCAAAAGGAACAGAAACTTACCTGGAAACTGTAGAAGGTATGCAGTTCGATCGTGGTTACCTGTCACCTTATTTTGTGACCAACAGCGAAACTATGACAGCCGAAATGGAAGACCCATACATCCTGATCTTTGACAAAAAGATTTCAAGTATGAAGGACTTGCTTCCAATTCTTGAAAAAGTAATTCAAACCAATCGTCCGCTGCTGATTATCGCTGAAGATATTGAAGGCGAAGCGCTGGCAACATTGGTAGTTAACAAACTGCGTGGATCACTGAAAGTGGCTGCTGTTAAGGCTCCCGGATTCGGCGACCGACGCAAAGCAATGCTCGAAGATATCGCTGTTCTTACAGGTGGTACTGTAATCAGTGAAGAGCGTGGCTACAAACTTGAAAATGCAACTCTCGATTTCCTGGGACAAGCAGATCGCTTGAATATCGACAAAGACTCAACCACCCTTGTTGGCGGTAAAGGCAAAAATGACGATATCAAAGCCAAGATCAATCAGATTCGATCACAGATTGAAAACACCACTTCCGACTACGATCGTGAGAAGCTCCAGGAGCGTCTGGCGAAACTAAGTGGCGGAGTTGCTGTTCTTTATATCGGCGCGGCTTCTGAAGTAGAAATGAAAGAGAAGAAAGCTCGTGTTGAAGACGCATTGAATGCAACCAGAGCTGCTGTTGAAGAAGGAATCGTTGCCGGTGGTGGCGTTGCTCTTCTGCGTGCCCTTAAAGCATTCGACAAACTGAAGGCCGAAACTCCTGATCAGGAAGTTGGATTTAACATTGTGAAGCGTGCGCTTGAAGCTCCATTAAGAGCAATTGCAAACAACGCCGGTGTTGAAGGATCCATCGTAGTACAGAAAGTACTCGACGGAAAAGGCGCTTTCGGATACAATGCCCGAACAGGCGTATACGAAGATCTGATTAAAGCAGGCGTGATCGATCCAACCAAAGTAACCCGTAACGCACTCGAAAATGCAGCATCCGTTGCAGGCTTGATGCTTACAACCGAAGCCGTAATTGTCGACAAACCATCAACGAATGATGATGACGACAATGGCGGAATGCCGGGCGGTGGTATGCCGGGCGGCATGGGCGGAATGGGAGGCATGGGCGGAATGATGTAATCTCCCCCATTAGCAACCATTCAGTTCAACTGAATATTGAAGCCCCATCTTGTGTAAACAGGGTGGGGCTTCGTTGTTTAATATTTATTTTTATTTAAGTATTCAATAATCGGTTCTGCACAAGCAGTTACATCATCCTTGACGTCATTTGCCCAGTACCGGATTACTTTATACCCCTTCTCTCTTAATTTTCGGTTGTTCTCTTCGTCTCTTTGCATGTTCCTTTCAATTTTTGGTATCCAAAACTTTCTATTAGACTTAATTTTCATCTTTTTTTCATTCCAGTTATAACCATGCCAGAATTCACCATCTACAAAAACGGCCAGCTTATATTTTTTAATTGAAATATCTGGTTTACCAGGAAGGTCATTGTTGTTGATTCGATATCTCAATCCCCGTCCCCATAATACTTTTCTGAGCAACAATTCTGGCTTTGTATTTTTACCTTTGATGCACGACATTATTTTCGATCTTTTTTCAGTCGTTTTAAAACCATTTTCTTTGTTAAACCGAGGGACTTTTATGATCTCTTTTTTAGAGAAAGGCATATGTGTGTTTTATGTAAAATAAAATTGGAATTAATGTCTATCACGCTTATAATAACCATGTGCAATGTTAACCAACATGGGTATAAATGAAAGACTACTATACAATTTCTGAAGCGGCAGAATTATTGGGCAAAAGTACAGAAACACTAAGGCGTTGGGACAAAGATGGTAAACTTCCTGCCACCAGAGAGCCAATTAGTAATTACAGAATCTATAAAAAAAAGCAATTGAAAATATTTGATGAACTTGGCCACCTTTACAATAACGGTGAGTCGAGTAATTATGTTGAGCCAAAAAGAAACTTTAATGTAATTGAATTATTTGCCGGTGCCGGTGGACTAGCTTTAGGGTTAGAAAAAGCAGGGTTAAAATGTTTATTGCTAAATGAAATAGATAAATGGGCTGCTGAAACATTACGCAAAAACCGACCTGAATGGAAAGTTATAGAAGATGATATCAGTAACTTATCATTCAATAAGTACAATGGTAAAGTCGATGTTGTTACCGGAGGGTTTCCTTGTCAGGCTTTTAGTTATGCAGGTAAGAAAAGGGGGCTTGAAGATACACGGGGTACGTTGTTTTATGAGTTCGCAAGGGTAGTAAAAGAAACTATGCCTGTAATATGCGTAGGAGAGAATGTTCGAGGATTATTAAGGCACGACGAAGGGAAAACATTAAAAGGAATGATTAGTGCACTGGACGAAATAGGCTATAATGTAGTGAAGCCAAAATTAATGAAAGCTATTTATTACAATGTACCGCAGAAAAGAGAAAGAGTCTTTATCGTTGGCATTAGAAAAGACATTGATGTTCAATTCGAATACCCTAAGCCCTATAAAAAGATTTATAATATTGAAGACGCGCTCAAAAAAGGTGGATTATATGAATCAGATGTTCCTAAATCACCTGGCTCAACATATCCGAACCATAAGAAAGAAGTTTTAGATATGGTTCCCCCTGGGGGTTATTGGAGGGATTTACCTGATGAAATAGCAAAGAAATACATGAAGAAGAGCTACTATTTGGGTGGAGGTAAAACTGGAATGGCTCGCCGTATTAGCTGGGATGAGCCAAGCTTGACATTAACTTGTAGTCCTGCGCAAAAGCAGACAGAAAGGTGCCACCCGGATGAAACTAGGCCATTTACAGTTAGAGAATATGCACGAATACAAACATTTCCCGATGATTGGGAGTTTAATGGCTCTGTTTCACAACAATATAAACAGATTGGAAATGCAGTGCCTGTAAATTTGGCAATGGAGATGGGTTATTCTTTAGTACGATTTCTGAACAATGTCTACAAAGAAAAAACTAAGTTTCAAGAAGCTCAGATCTAATTTCTTCAGATAATAGAGTGATAGCTTCTTCTAATTTTTCAGTTGCATCTACTTCCAGTGCAACTTCTCCGATGGAGTCAATTAATTGTAGATAAAAATTTTCATGACCTGTAATTCTATGCCAGAATTCTTTTCCAATATAAACAGGATAAGTTGCACTAATTCTTTTGTAATGAGAACTTAAGTCATGTTCTTCACCGTAAAGTACTCCTACAATCAGATCATTAAATCGAACATCTAAATTATTGGTTCTTGCAAGATTTTTTATGTCATTAAAGTGACCATCAATGGTTTCTACATCATGGTGATTAATAGTATTTGGGCCAGATTTGAGTTGGCAATATTTTTTCCTTCCGTCTACTTGATCTGTAAATTCAATATCAATGCCAGTTGTAGTACTACCAAATCCTTTAAATAAATCCCCAATCATCTTTTGTGTGTGCATACCAAAGCTTGTGTTGATTGAACTGCCAAGTATTCGGGGATAGATTAAAGCTTTGGCGATACTAATAGGATCATCGTTACCAGTTAAAAAGTTTGCTAAATATTTTAAAAGGAACGGATTTACATTGTAATTTTTAAGATGACTAGCTCTTTTTAAAGAACTATTCAAATGAGTACTGACAATATTTTCTGTAAAGAATTTTTTTGCCCTTATTAGTAATTCTTGATCTAAATTTTCAGGCATTTCTTTGAGCTTTATATGTTTAGTTTGAAAATTAGAGTATAGCGATTTAAGAGTATTTCTAAAAACAAGAAGTTTCAATACCGGTTTACTTTAAAGGACAAAAAATTGGACGGCAAAGGGTAGATCTGCTTGTTGATGAGTCAATATTAATTGAGCTAAAGGCGATTCCTAAAATCTATGATTCTCATCTCGGACAGGCATTCAACTACCTTACCATGTTCAATTTAGATATAGGGTTATTGATCAATTTCGGAGCCAGAAAACTCCAATTCAAACGAATCTACAACAAAAACAATCAAGGGAAATAGAGTGGATATCTAATTAACGTCAGTTCGAGATAAAAAATGGAGGGTTTAGGAGTAAATGAGCAGGATGTTTCGTATATTTAAGTGACTGTTAAACCTTAACTTAACTACTCCATCCTGCCATGATTACTACTGCTAAAATTACTGAAATTTTCTG
>JBGTFX010000125.1:0-3269 GCA_041747055.1 Balneolaceae bacterium | reverse complement strand
TGACAAAATGCTCGATGTCTGGGATAAAGATAAATCGGTGATTGGACAACCGGTACGAAAAATCCTGCCTGAGCTCGAAGATCAACCCTTTTTCGATATAGTAGAAGAAGTTTATGAAACAGGAGAAACCTATGTCGGGACTGAGGAGAAAGCGATTTTATTGGTTGATGGTGAGCCGCAAACGTTCTTTTTCAACTACCATTTTAAAGCCCTGCGTGATAAGGACGGTGAAATTTATGGCATCCATCATATGGCTATTGATGTTACCGAACTGGTACTTGCCCGAAAAAAAGCGGAGGAAAGCGAATATCTCTATCGCAAGCTTATTGAGGAATCACCCGTTGCAACATCAATCTATTTTGGGTCTGAGATTGTTCTTCAATATGCGAATGATAAAATGCTTGATTACTGGGATAAAGATAGATCGGTCTTTGGACAACCATTACGAAAAATTCTACCTGAGCTCGAGGGTCAACCCTTTTTCGGTTATTTAGATAAAGTGTATAAAACAGGTGAAACCTATACCGGCAATGAAGAGAAAGCCCAATTAAAGGTAGGAGGTGAACTTAAAACGTTCTTTTTTGATTTTACCTTTAAAGCCCTGCGCGATATTGACGGGAAAATTTATGGTATTCTAAATGTATCTATAGATGTTACGGAGCAGGTACTTGCCAAAAGAGAATTAGAAGAAAATCAGGAATTACTTAGTCAGCTGTTAAATTCCATGCCTCAAAAAATAGCTCATACGGATAAAAAAGGGAATTTGGTATTTTTCAATCAGCAATGGATGAAGGAAACGGGACTTTCCCTTGAAGAACTCCAACATAATGGATGGATAAATACACTGCACCCTGATGATTTTCAGACTCTTAAAAGAGAATGGGTTCAAGCCGTTAGAAACGCCTCCGTTTTTGAAGTCGAAGCCCGCATTTACCATAAGGATTTTGGATATCGATGGAATTTAAACAGAGCCCTGCCGATAAAAAATGAAGAAGGAGACATTTTGATGTGGATAGGAAGTAATACCGATATACATGAGCAAAAAAAACAAAAAGAGAAGTTAGAAAAAGCTGTAAGAGAGCGGACCAAAGAGTTAAAGAAAGCCAATGAAGAGTTAATCCTTCAAAACCAAAAGAAAGAGAAACAGAGAATAGAGCTTGAGACAGCAAACAAAGAGCTTGAGTCATTTGCCTATATATCCAGTCATGATCTGCAGGAGCCACTACGGAAAATTCAGATCTTTATAGGCCGAATTACCGATAAAGAATTACTTGACGAGAGAGGAGAATATTATTTTGAGCGGATTCGGGATGCGGCAGATAGAATGCGAATCCTAATTGAAGATCTGCTCTATTTTTCGCGTGTAAATAATACCGAGAAAGTATTTGAGACTGTTGACCTAAACGACGTTATAGAGGAGATAAAACAAGATTTTAAAGAAGAAATAAAAGAGAAAAACGCCATTATAGATGTTGGTGAAATCTGTGAAGTAAACGTCATACTATTTCAATTTCGCCAGCTCATGAAAAATTTAATGAGCAATGCCCTAAAGTTTACCAAAGAGGGAGTCCCTCCGCTAATCACAATAAACAGTGTTATCAAAAAAGGAAGTGAGCTTTATGTAGAAAACCTTGATCCCGAGAAAGAGTATTGTCATATCTTTTTTAAGGATAATGGAATCGGATTTGAGGGAGAATATAACGATCGGATTTTCGAGGTTTTTCAACGGCTCCACAATAAAGAGGTTTTTTCAGGAACAGGTATTGGCCTGGCGATTGTTAAAAAAATTGTAGACAATCACAACGGCATCATCACCGCTACCGGCATCCCCAATGAAGGTGCCCAATTCGATATTTACCTGCCCGTTAAGCACGAGTTTGTTGATTAGGTGATTAGGGGATTAGATGATTAGTTTAGCCGTCTGACCGCTTGGAGCGGCCTGACGGCTCCTTGGGGAAATCGTAACCCGGACGTCCCCGTCCGAGAGTCATCTTAGGAGGTTACTATTCGATTTGTAAATACGTTCTATTGACTAGCTCATCGAACACACCCTGTTTC
Organism: Balneolaceae bacterium; assembly: GCA_041747055.1. Classification (GTDB taxonomy): domain Bacteria; phylum Bacteroidota; class Rhodothermia; order Balneolales; family Balneolaceae; genus SW132. The sequence continues at coordinate 1,211 of JBGTFX010000125.1, read as the reverse complement.
CCCTCTCAAGCCACACTTGGTCCCGACCATTCGGGGAGGGGAATTGACTCATTCCTCTATTTAGTTTATCCAATTTGATTGAATAGTATCGTTTAGCTCAAACTATTTTAGAAGATAGACTAACCTCCCCTCTTGAGAGGGGACTGAGGGGTGTGTCAGGACGGGATAAAAAAACTTATTCAAAACTGTAAGGAATTTCTTATTCATGGTTCATACAATTACCATGAAACGTCCAATTATACCTTACAACCCAAAATTAAAAGCGCTTGCCCGAAGGCTAAGAAACAATAGCACCAAAAGTGAAATATTGTTGTGGAAATATCTGAGAGGAAAACAACTACACGGGTTTGATTTTCACCGTCAGCGGCCGATAGATAATTTTATCGTCGATTTTTTTTGCCAGGAGTTGTATCTGGGAATAGAATTAGATGGTTATTCACATTTATTAGACTCAAATGTAGACAGGGACATCAGGAAAGAGAAGAGACTGAATGCATTAGGTGTAAAATTAATTCGATTTTGGGATGAAGAAGTTTTTAATGATTTGGATAATGTTTTGAGAGTGATTGAGTATGCAGTTTTAGAAAGAAGAGATGTTTTCGATTTGTAAATGTGTACCACAGTTAAAGCTCATCAAACACACCCCTGTATCCCCTCTCAAGCCACACTTGGTCCCGACCATTCGGGGAGGGGATTTTCATAGACCTGAATCATTATTGATTCACATTATGAAGGTGACGGTCCCACCTCCCCTCTTGAGAGGGGATTGAGGGGTGTGTCAGAGTTTGGTTTACGAACGTCATGCTTCGTTCTTAGCCGTCTGACCGCTTGGAGCGGCCTGACGGCTCCTGTATTTCATACATAAAATTTACTCATGTATATAGGCAAGTGTTGAAACATCTTCGCCACTTACATCTGTCTTTTGTTTATCTCTCCTTACATTTTTTATGATGAAGCCACTTTTTGGAATTGCCGGAAATCTCGACAAATCTATATTTAGATCCTGAGGTGGTACATTATAATGGATTGCTTCTGCCATAAAACGAACGGATTCCTTAAGGATTTTAATGGTGATCCATTCACCTGCACAGCGATGGTTTTGATCGTAATCTCCCCCACCCTGCGGAATTAGGTTAAAGGAGTCTGCCACCACTTCATTGAATCGCTCCGGATTGAACAACTCCGGGTTTTCCCAAATAAATGGATGATGA
>JBGTFX010000124.1:0-3304 GCA_041747055.1 Balneolaceae bacterium | reverse complement strand
CCTGATGGTTATACTGAACCCTATGCCGTTGAGATTGGCGAATTATTTATTGAAATGGACGTGATGTCTCTATTTTCTGATGAGGTGATTGTAAGGCAGATTAGGGTTCTATCACCCATGATCTATGTAGAACAACAAATGCCTGAAAATAACATCCGGGAAATTCTCAATCATATAAATAGTGTGGATGCTTTTGAAGCATCTGATTCTGAGATGATGATTGAACACTTTCTTCTTCAGGATGGTCGGGTAGATCTTTATACCGAAGTCGGGGGTGAACGATCAGCATCTGTTGAAATTGAGACTGTAGAAATGCACGATATTGGTGACGGACGAGATGCCGTTGAAAACATCATTCAGCGAATTGCGGATGAAGTTGGTGAAAGAGTCCTTCGTGCCGCCATTGAGAGTGGAGGAGAGCAGATCCGGGATGCAATTCAGGATGCGTTAAGGGATTTATTTAATTGAGGTAAGGTGTAGTGCAGGAGTGGCAAGGTTCAGGATGCAAGGTGAAAGTCTGGTTTTTTAAGTCATTGCGATTTTCTATGGCAGTGTTATGGAGTTTTGTTGTAAACAAACAGTGCGACACCTTCAGCAACAGCGGGCGGGTCAATTTTATAGTGAAAATGTTTGATGACAAGATTTCGAAGAGTAGAAGAAGGTGATTTGGGAATCGACGGAGAAGTTTTTGTAAAGTGATTATTAACTCCAATGTGACCCGGTGATGTTAACTTATTGAGCACCCCACATTTATTTTGTCATTTTGGAAGTTGATTCACAAGATCATTCCTGCATTTTTTTCGTAAATGATATTCTATTCTATTATCTTGCTATCATTGATTAAGAGAGAGACTAAGAGAGAGAGGACTATTGGAACCGCAAGGTTTAGCTATTTTAGGGATATTATTGGTTGGTTTTGTACTGCTGATTTATAAAAATTTGCCGGCTGATTTTGTGTTTGTAGGGGCATTAACTACAATAATGGTGCTGAATCTGGTGCCTGTGAGTGAGGCGTTGGTAGGATTTTCGAATGAGGGGATGTTAACGGTTGCAGCCTTATATGTGGTTGCTTTAGGGCTCAGAGAGACAGGTGCCATTCAATATGTAGTACAAAAATTATTGGGTAAACCTGATGGAATCCGATCATCACAGTTTCGAATGATGGGTCCAGTGATGGGAATGAGTGCCTTTCTAAATAATACACCCATTGTAGCCTCTTTTATTCCGGCTCTTCAGCAGTGGTGTAAGACGTACCGCATTCCGGTATCAAAAATGATGCTTCCTCTCAGCTATGCAGCTATTTTGGGCGGAACTTGTACACTCATCGGCACGAGTACAAACCTGATTGTAAATGGTTTGTTAATTGATTTTGAAGGCATTTCACTCAATATTTTTGAGCCAATATTAGTTGGCTTGCCCATGGCTGCAGTTGGGTTTGGATACATTTTGCTGGCGGGAAATAAAATGTTGCCGGATCGATCATCGGGTTTTGACTCGTTCGCTAATACAAGGGAATATACCATTGAAATGATGGTTCCGGAAAACAGCTCCCTTGCAGGTCAGTCGATTGAGAAGGCCGGACTTCGAGACCTACCGGGCCTCTATCTGATTGAGATTATTCGGAAAGAACGAGTGATTGCTGCCGTGGAACCGGATGAGATCTTGCAAAGCAACGACCGTCTGATTTTTACAGGTGTTGTTGATGCGATATCAGTTTTGGAAAGCACAACGGGACTTCAACCGGCAACGAACCAAGTATTTAAGTTGGACGCTCCCCGCAGTGAACGGAAGCTGGTAGAGGCTGTTGTAGCGCCATCTAATCCGCTGAATGGAATGACCGTAAAAGATGGGGGCTTTCGGAATCGCTACGGTGCGGTAATTATCGCAGTAAGCCGAGATGGAGAACGAATTAATAATAAAGTGGGGGATATTCGCCTGAAAACGGGGGACATCCTCCTCATGGAAACCCCTCGGGATTTTACTAATCGGTTTCGCTCATCCAATGACTTTTTATTGGTGAGTACATTATCAGAGAATAATCAAACAAATACTGATAAAGCATGGGCTGCCGGGCTGATTTTAGTCGGAATGGTACTTCTGGCTGCTTTTAATGTTTTAAGTATGTTTAAAGCTTCATTTCTTGCAGCCGGATTGATGGTGTTAACAAGGTGCTGTAAACTTTCTGATGCCCGGAGATCGATTGACTGGACCGTACTGCTGGTGATCGCCTCAGCACTTGGAATTGGGAATGCACTGGAAGTTACGGGAACAGCAGAAACACTTGCGGGTGGAGTGTTAGACTGGCTCGGGACTCATCCCTTCGCTGCTTTATTTGGCACCTATCTTGCAACCTGGCTGCTGACCGAAATGATTACTAATAACGCCGCTGCAGCACTGATTTTCCCGATAGCGATCTCACTGGCTGCCAGTATCGGAGTAAGCTTCATGCCTTTTGTGATGATCATTATTTTTGCCGCCTCTGCCAGTTTTTCCACCCCTATAGGATATCAGACGAATTTAATGGTAATGGGTCCCGGTGGCTATCAATTTTCAGATTACGTGAAGTTTGGGCTTCCCCTGAACTTAGCAGTTGGCACAACGGCGTTGGTTCTTGTGCCGATTTTTTGGCCTTTTTGAGTTCTGAGTGTTTATTTGTGAGTTAGGATGAGCCTCCTTAAAGCGTGCTTGCACCTTTAAGCGTTGCGGTTTTATTAGTGTTTAATTTTGAGTTATTAGTTTTTAGTTACAACTCAACACTAAAAACTAATAACTCAAAACTCGCAGTTAGGTTTTCGAAGCGTACCAAAACAATGTATATTTATTGTACTATTAACAAGAGATAGAAAAATATGGTTGATGTAGAGGTTATTAGAGAGATAGCAAGAGCAGCAGGAGAAAGAATTTTAAAGCATTACGATAAAGATGTAGAGGTGAATTATAAAGAGGATTCCTCACCGCTAACCCAGGCTGATCTTGATGGTCATAATGAAATTATGAAAGGGCTACGACAAAACTACCAAGATATTCCGGTCATTTCGGAAGAGGCTTCTATTCCTGATTATAATGTACGAAAAGAGTGGAATCAGTTTTTTCTTGTAGATCCATTAGACGGAACCAAAGAATTTATCAAAAAAAATGGGGAGTTTACCGTCAATATTGCACTTATAGAAAATGAAATTCCGGTGCTGGGAGTAGTCTATATTCCTGCGGAAGATGTTCTGTATTATGCCACCAAAGAAGACGGTACTTTCTGCGTTAATGGAAACGGAATCCCTGTACGGGTTGAACATGAGGTCTATCAAAA
>JBGTFX010000123.1:0-2338 GCA_041747055.1 Balneolaceae bacterium | reverse complement strand
CGCAACCTGAATTAGTAAATTTTTGGAAGAGAAAAAATATCCAGCCTTTAAAAAATCTGACTGACATAACCGAGAAATATTGTTGGGAAAAGGTTTAGCTCATCTCCTCAAAATTTAGCTTGTTAAGGAATTATAGGAATCTTACATTTATCCAACTGCTTTGTCTAATAGCAAATATCTCTAAATATCTTTAGTCTATTCCAATTATAAATTTAAAAGCTCTTAGCACTTCTCAAAAATTCATGCATAATTTACAGATAGCAACTTCTTGGAAAGACAAGCTTCAGGGAACGTTAAAAACTACTCTTGAAAAAAGTGAAATTCCTAGTTTGAAACCTGGCGAAATTTTGGTGGAGATGCTTTATGTGCCTATGCATGGTAGTTTTTGGTTGGCTTCTCATCCGAATGGTTTACACCCCAGGTTGGATGAGTTTATGAGTGATGATGGGTTTGTTTTTGGTAATGGAGGGGTGGGAAGAGTCGTACAAAGTAATGGCGAATTGAGAGATGGTAAAGTCGGTGATTTTGTCTGTATTTTCGGGCACGTTCCTTGTGATAATTACGATTGTTACGCTTGTAATGTTCTACACCGATATACCGAATGTGATTATAATCAAGGAACTATTATTGGTCATGGAAAACATTCTTATGATGGGACTTATTCTAAATATGTTGTTCTTCCAAAGTATTCCTACGATGTTTGTTTTAGAGCTGAAGAAAATCCTTCACCGGAACAGCTCAAGTCATTTATGTTTGGTTTTTTATTTGCGGATGTAAGAAATGCACTTACACGCCACATTGATACACTTAGAAGTAGCCGCAGGATTATTATTTTCGGAGCAGGTTATTCTGGGTTGATATCTACATATATATTTAATAAGTCATGTCCTGAAGCAAAAATTTTTGTTGTAGATAGCTCTTCTGATAGATTAAATAAGTTAAAAAGCCTCAATGAAAAAGATATTAAAACCTTTTTACTTCCTGCTAATATCGTAGATCAATTGAATGAAAAACAACAAAGTGTTGGGTTTAGACATGAGCTAAAATCTACTATTCAGGAAATAAAAAAAGAGATGCGTCAGCATTTTTCCGGCAGAGGTTGTGATGTTTTGTTTGATGGATCTTCAGGGAATTCGGCGCCATTGTGGGACAATAAATATATTCTGTCACCCACAGCACATTGCATTCCTTTTGGCTTTGGTTCAGAATACATTTTACTAAACAAAGAGCTTATACAGCTTTCCGGGTTAACTATTATGATGTCGAGAGGAGTTGGGAATATTAGAAATCGCAAAGAAGTAATAGAACTCATCAAAGCCGGTGCATGCGAATTTGTTGATCAAATGCTAATTGAAGGCTCAAGAAAAATTAGCGGGCTTGAAGAAACCATGCAATTGATTGACCAAATGCAAAACCCACCTAAAGATCTGCATGAAATTGAACATGCTTACATAGAATTTTAATTAGTTTTTTGCAGAAATTATGCGAGTTGATCTCATTCTCCTTTTGTATAATCGGCCTGAACATACTGAAGAGGTTCTTAAGGGAATTTGTGATAATGGTATATCTCGAATACGCGCCTATTTAGATTATTCGGATATTCCAGATGTACAAATAAAGCAGCAACAGATCATCAAGGTTATAAATCGCTTTAGAGACCACATTGATATAGAATTAATAGAGAGAGAGGAAAAATATGGCCTCGCAAAAAGTGTGCGAACCTCTTTAACTGAAGCTTTTAATGATGGTGCGGATGGCGCCATCTTACTTGAAGATGATTGTGTGTTAAAAAAAGGGGGATATTCTTTTTTTAAACAAGGGTTGGAGACACTCAAAGAAAATCGAAAAATTCGCAGTTTATGTGGGTACACATATCCTTCTTGCAATTTTGTTTTTGACCCTGATAGTGATTTGTTGTTGTTATCCAGGTTTTCAACATGGGGATGGGCTACATGGGCTGACCGGTGGGTACAGTATGAACAAGATCTTTCAAAGCTTGTCAAAGCTACAGAAATGGCATTGTTGGATATCGATGATTTTGCTAGTGATATTAGTATGCTGTGTAAATCAGAAAAATTTCTTTCGGGTAAAGCGGATATTTGGAGCATTAACTGGATTCTACTCCATTATATTACATCAACATTTGCTGTATATCCAAGAGAGCCTGTAATTGATAATATTGGTTTAGATGGCTCAGGTGCAAACTGTATTTCAACGTCAATTTTTGAACCCAACAATAATGGCGCATTTTATAATCAATATAACTGGAAGAAAATACAATATTACCCAGAAAACGAAACGATTATAAAAAAATTCATGGCACGTCATGGCCTTAAAA
>JBGTFX010000122.1:0-5228 GCA_041747055.1 Balneolaceae bacterium | reverse complement strand
TGCCAAGCAGCTTCGATATCAAATTTGCGTTTAACCACTGGACACTGGGAGAGGAGTTCTGCAAAGAGGAGCTTGGCATTACCGAAGAGCAACTCAATGATATGAACTTCGATATGCTCCGGTATCTCGGATTCAGCAGAGATCAGATTCAGGAAGCAAACGATTATGTTTGCGGAACGATGACCGTAGAAGGTGCGCCATACATTAAGGATAAAGATTTGGCCGTGTTTGATTGCGCCAATAAATGTGGGCGAACCGGAACACGATTTATCTCTGCATCCGGACACATCAATATGATGGCGGCGGCGCAACCGTTTATTTCGGGAGCGATCTCCAAAACCATCAACCTTCCCAACGAGGCAACCATCGACGACATCAAAGATGCGTACATGGATTCGTGGGAGAAAATGCTGAAGGCGAATGCCCTTTATCGCGACGGATCCAAGCTGAGTCAGCCGTTGAACTCAATGGCCGATGTGCTTGAAGAGCTGGACGAGGACGATGAGGATACCGCCAAAGCGCAGGATACAGTGGTTGCAACGGCAGAAAAAATAATACACAAGTATGTAGCCCGGCGACAACGCCTTCCTTACCGAAGAAACGGCTACACCCAAAAAGTGAAGATCGGCGGACAGAGCGTTTACCTGAGAACCGGCGAATACGACAATGGCCAGCTGGGAGAGATCTTTGTGGATATGCACAAAGAGGGAGCAGCGTTCAGAAGTTTAATGAACTGCTTTGCTATTGCCATCTCCCTGGGACTGCAACACGGAGTTCCGCTTGAGGAGTTTGTGGATGCATTCACATTTACAAAGTTCGAGCCGAGCGGAATGGTCAACGGAAGCCCGCATGTGAAAATGTCGACTTCGGTGATTGACTATATCTTCCGTGAGCTTGCCGTAACCTATATGGGCCGGGAGGATTTGGCTCATGTGCCCCCTGAGGACATCATGATGAGAAGTCTTCGTCCCTCAGAGGAGGATGAACTTGCTGCGAATGTAGAGGCGAGGGATCAGGCAAAAAAGCCTAAGCCGGTCACACAAACGGCCGGCAATGCAGGGATGCAAGCGGAAGCTGACACCTCTGATACTGCCGAAACCGATTACGACCGGGCCAAACAGCTCGGGTATACAGGCGATTCGTGCCCCGAATGCGGGAGTATGACCATGATCCGAAACGGTACGTGCCAGAAGTGCATTACGTGCGGATCAACAACCGGCTGCTCCTGATTTAGCAATCAATAGCGACTAGTCAATTTCACGGCCCGTCGGATGAATAATTCGCGGGCTGTTTTTTTTTTTTGAAAGAGAATTCTGTAGAAGAGAGGTACCTGCAGAGAGAGGAAGTGAGAGGTGATGATTGAAAAGTAAATTTACCGGACGAAAATCCTCATTTCTTGGAATCTTGGACGAATAGTTATCTGACAATGTTAGACAGTCTGAATAAATAACGGAAAATAGAGAAGCGCAGCAGAGGATACTTGCCGTCTTCATAGCCGAAACTGCTGACAATAATTCAAAAAAAATGAAATTCAATAAAGTAGACTTAAAGATCTTTAAGCTTAACAATTCATTTTATGAATTTAAGGATAAAACGATCCAAGAAAGAATTGAATTGATAAAGGAGAATCATATAAAGAAACTTCGTCTCAAATATAATTTGGATGAACACCATAATTTACGTCCGATATTAACACATACAATCGAAGAAAGTTTTGAGCTATGGAGTTACTGTTATAACCAGCCAAAAGACCAATATTATTGGAAGCTTTTTTTACCTGAAGCTTTAAGTGAAGGACAAAATTTTGAAATCTCTGAATTTTCATTTGTTCTATTCTTAAAATATAAAGCTAATATTTATTGTGCTATTGGTGGTAGTGGTATGAGTGTTATTAAAAAGTACATAGATCCTAACTTTGGAATAAATATTTATCAGCACTTCGCCAAACCTACAGAAGACATTTTAATTGAATTGAATGCACGCGGGATAGCAAGCAACATTTCACAGAAAAGACATACTTTCAATCTAAATCAGACTATTTCTGAAACTTTAGAATACTCAGAAATACCCACAAAAATTAAACTTGTCCTGCGCAAAGAATTAAAAAATTCAGTTTTTAAAAAGTACGATCTTGGAAATGATAGAACTCTTCTTGAAGTTGGATCTTACTTCTATCTTAGAAAAAAGATTGACTTCAATGAATTGAAACAACTAGTTATTGATTTAGATCAAATTGCAAATGATAATAACTTTACGCAACTAACACTTTTTAGAAAGATTGAAAAAGACGATCTAATCAATGAATTAGATAAAGTTTTGCAAAATCGAATTATTGATGACGTTATTAAGCTGAGCTCACTGTCAAGAAATGCTATTCAAAACGATATACTTGAAGTTGTTCACCCTTCAAAACTTGAAAGATTTTATGAATGCAACAACTATGTTGTTAGAGCAAAGCACTCGCGTGGAAAACACGACATAGAAGTAAGTGACAGACAAGATTTATATATAAATGCAATTCAACATATAAATAATAACTCTGACGATCTTACTAATCGATTTGAAATTGGCCAAAAGCTATTTACACTTGGAATAGTAGGAAAGGTGAATAATAAAGACCTCACCTACGCGAATTTTTATGCTCACATTATTTCTGAAATTGAATACTTAGGGAAAAAGTATTTTAGAATTGATGGCCATTGGTATTTTCTAAAAGATGAGTTCCTTGAACTTATGAATTCGGATGCTATCGACTTTTACAAAAAATATGAGCTAAAGAATAATTTGTTAAATAAATGGGAAGAGGGTGATGATGAAAATGCATATAACTTAAGCCATCAAGACGATAACTATTACGTATTAGATAAAGTTATTGAAAGTAACATTGAACTTTGTGATCTGCTAATTATTAAAGATGGCTATGCCTACTTTGTTCATGTTAAAAATGGTTTCAATACAAAGATGAGAGATCTTTACGTTCAGGTAATGCTTTCTGCCAAGAGGCTTTCAAACGACATTAAGAATAACGAATCAAGCAGTTACTTAAAAAAAACCTTAACAGCTTTTGCAATGAAGAACAAAGAAAAGTCAATAGATGTCAAAGAAATAACTCGCAAAATTTTAGAGAAAGAGTACGATATAGTTTATGTAATGGCGTTTAAAAATAATTACAGGAAATCCGAAAAAACAATTGACAAGATAAGTAAAAGCAAATCCAATATAGCCAAATACTCGATTGTACAAACGGTTAAAGAAATGCAAAGGCTGAATTTTGAAATCAAATTGAAAGACATATCAGAAATTGAATAAGGGCAATATGTTTCTCACGCTTCTTAAATGCGGAATGTTTATTCATGGTTCATTGATCGCTTTAGGGTGAAAGCTTACTTGTCTATAAGGTTAAATTGAAAACGGAGTACATCTGATATATGAGAAAGCGTATTAAAGTTACGAAAGAAAAAGTATTTGAAGCGGCTCAAAATGAAGAGTGGAATAAAGTTTTAGATTATCTTAGAAGGTCTCAGAAAGAAGTGAAAGAAGATTTACTTTTAAAAAATGCATTTGATAACACCATAAGTGGATTTTTTGCATCTGATTGGGGAAAAATAGATTCAGAAAGTTTGGTAGAAGCTTTAAGAATTATTCACGAATACAAAGATAGATATTTAAAAATATCAGATTCTCAGAATGAAAAACTTATCAATTATTTAGTTAAACATTTCCAAGAAAGAGATCTGAGTCTTGCAAATCATTATGCTCAATCTTTACCTAATTTAGACTGTAGCCAAGAAGTCATTGAATTATATAAGGAATCTGAGCGTAAGGAGATTTTTCATCGTAATTCACATAAGATCAAAATTGATGAAAATGTTAGAACCTCAGACACTCAACACACTATAAGCTTATTCAAGTCTAGTCAAGAAAAAGACTTTTTTCATGCATTAAGAAATATCTTTACAATGCACACTGTTTACCCAAATGTTGCTGTCAGTTCTGTAATCGATTTTATATCCATAAAGGCTTCCCTCACAAATAGAGAAAGATCCTATTTCTTTACCTCAATTATAGACACGGTCGTAATTGATCACTCAAATAACTATGAACCTATCTACTTCTTTGAATTAGATAGTCAATACCATTTTGAGGAAGAGCAAAAGAAAAAAGATCTAATGAAGGATAAGATTTTAGCAAAAGCAGGATGTAAACTGTATCGTATTATTAAGCAAGAAGAAAACGTGTCAATTAGCGATTTTGAGGGTGCAATTAAAGATGTACTTAATAAATAAAAAATAGAAATACTGTGGATTGTGACTGCCGCTGCCAACTGAAATACCGGTATAAATCTATGATAACTGACTTGATTTCAGTAGATTTATAACAGACAGCAACAAAATTCTACCCATATGAAAGACTGGAGAAAACGCATTACTACGAATCCCGATCAGTGTGGCGGAAGACCCTGTATCAGGGGAATGAGAATCCGTGTCATAGATGTACTGGATCTACTTGCGGCCGGTCTTAACCATGATCAGATATTGGATGAGTTGCCGGATTTGGAGAAAGAAGATATTGAGGCATCCATCAAGTATGCCCGTGGTAAAATGGATCATCCAATTGTTGCGGCATAGCATGAAGAGTAAACCGTCCTTCTTGTTCATTTTGCCTTGATGCAAAACGAACCAAAAGATCAAGACTGCTGATTTGCTCCGGCTGTATCGCAGTGTACTCCTTCGACTACTTAATCGAAGGTTAAGATGCTTTTAAGTTGATGAAAAAACTCATAAATCACCGTTACTCTCAAAAGCAGATCATGGCTTTCGGCCGGAGCGATTAAGTAAAGGCGGTCTCAGTCGCACTGCGATAGCTGTTCGCCTCCACGAATCAGAGGCCGGTTTGTTTTCGTAACTAGATTTTGACCAAAAAGAATACTTTTTATTAGACGTATTATGGGGAGAGCTGACAATAGCTTACTTTTTTCAGAATACCAGCATAAAATGTAAATATATAACCAAACACCTCTTTGAATAACACTTGGTTCACATACATCATCCGGTGCACAAACGGGAATCTCTATACAGGAATACAAGTTGGCTATTTCGGAGATCATTGTGCCACCCATTTCGGAGGATGTTGTGCCAGTCGTTTCGGAGATCATTGTGCCATTTAGGTAGTTGGTCTTCAAACGATTTCACTCCGTGGGAATCGCTTCGCTCGGAACGGCCGTCATT
>JBGTFX010000121.1:0-1609 GCA_041747055.1 Balneolaceae bacterium | reverse complement strand
ACAAACCAAATTTTCATGAACGCTGGTAATGGATCGCTGATCAAATATCCACCCGGTACAAATTTCTGAAAATACGTGCCAATCCAAGGTCCTAAATCAACCTGACGCATTTTAATATTTTGTGCAAAGGCCTTGATATCCTTTTCAAGGAAAATAAAAACCATGTTTGGTTTGCCGGCTTTAATTTCAAACTCCTGCTTTTGACCAATCAGAAATTGATAATACATAGCGGCTAAATTTACGCCGGATACAGTTCCAAGATAACTCCACACGCTATTTCGGGTATGTATTTCAAGAAGCACTGGTTTTCCACTTATCTCATCCCGCTTAAACTGAATATTAAGTAATCCCTTTAGTTTAAGTTTATTTATGATGTTTTTTGTCATTTCAAGCATTTCATCATCGTTTACGGTCACTATATAGCTGCCTTCACCTGCAGATAATGGATACGTCCTGAATTTTCGAGCGATAAAATATCCCTTCACTTCTGAATGTTCATCAGCAAAAAGATTTACACTATATATCTGATCTTCTTTTCCTGATATAAATTCCTGAACAACGACATGTGGGTCTACCTTCGCGATCTCGTTGTATTTTTCAAGCAGCACCTCAATTGTTTCACATTTGATAGCTTTTTGGTATTCACCAACCTTATTTTCAAAATCATCACTCCACCAAGCTTGTTTAAATGATGGCTTAATGATGCAGGGAAATTGTAAGTAAGTAATTTTATCTAAATCATCTAAACCCGATAAAGTAACAGACTTAGGAGAGGGGAGGTCATGCTTTTCAATTAACTCACAGAAAAGCTGTTTATCCAATAATTTTTCTACAACCTCAGGTTCAGGAAAACTAAATTCAAACCATTTCCTTAACACTTTTTGATGTTTGGCAATATTTAATATGGCATGATCATCATCACTTAAAAGAACAATTTTTTGATTTAATGATTTCCCTATTGCTATTAATTCGTATATAAATTTTTCTGACCTATAATCTGAAAAGAAGTGCGTCTTTCGTGTATATCTTGAGTATATGGCAGGATTATCTTCTATTTCACTGCCCACATAAACAGGGATTCCTGCTTTTCCAATATTTTGAACCAAACCAATTTCACCCAGTACTAATGCCGGTGGCATTGCATATTTCTTCTTTTTCACTTTCCTAATCCGCTTTAACTCTCTTTATAATTTCTTTGATGTTGTTCTATTGATACCATTATTAATGGCATCATCACTTTTTTTGATTTCCTTAAATGTATTTGTATTGCTCCCTAATTTATTGGGAATGGATTGATTTGAACCATTCAATTTCAACAACCGATTTTTAACCGTAAAACTAATTTTATATAGTCCAGGTAGGGGATCTGATAAAGATGAAAGTGCAAATACTCGCTCTCCCTTCATTGATTTAATCCACTGAAAAAAAGTTAATTTATCATCGCGATGATACTGAATGGCCGCAAGAATTGGCTATTTCGGAGATCATTGTGCCACCCATTTCGGAGGATGTTGTGCCAGTCGTTTCGGAGATCATTGTGCCATTTAGGTAGTTGGTCTTCAAACGATTTCACTCCGTGGGAATCGCTTCGCTCGGAACGGCCGTCATT
>JBGTFX010000120.1:0-14184 GCA_041747055.1 Balneolaceae bacterium | reverse complement strand
AATTAGTTGGTAACAGTAACAATACCGAAACCATTGATATGGCTTCTCTCTTTGCCAACTTCAAACTGGCCGATAAATGGTCGGCACTCCTTCGGACTGATCGTATGTTTACGGCGAATCCTAGAGGCCCATCCATTGATTATATTCCTTTTAGTGACCAAGAGGAATCTACGTTTTTGTTATTTGGTGTAGATTATGAGCTGGTTCGTAATGTAAACATAATACCCAATATTGAAACGGTGTTTTATGGGAATTCATCGGGAGATACCGCACCCGATTCAGATCTTATCTTTCGAACGACACTCTCTTTTATTTTTTGATCTCAGCACTTAATGAATACCCTAAAGATCGATTTTGAGCGAATATAGATTATTTTCAGGTATTTTAAATCAAAGGCGGATCAATAAGCATGAAAGAAACCCGCTTGTAAAGGTTAAGTATCAGTTTACGTATTTACAGTAAATCGTGAGATAAGAGCTTGAGAGCCCGGTACATTTTCTGGAAACAGTAAGTTAACAGTTTCTTAATAATTTGATAACATCATCTGTTTAGTTTAACAGACTCATGATCATCGAAGCTCTCAAATCCACCGCATATGAATTTATTACGTGTATTTTTATCACTTATCTTAGCATCATTTCTAATACTTTCTTGCGGAGGGGAAGACTCTCAGCAGAACCGAATCAATATACTTGGTGCAGGAGCAACGTTCCCTGCGCCGCTTGTTACTACCTTTGCTGATGAATACAGGGATTTAACTAACAGGCGTGTAACTGTTAATTACCAGTCGATAGGTTCCGGAGGTGGAATTCGCCAATTTATGGAACAAACCGTAATGTTTGGGATGAGTGAAGCTTTTCTATCAGAGGATGTAATGGCAAATATTGAAAGCAGTACCGGCGGTCGTGCTTTTAACATCCCAATAACACTCGCTGATGTTGTGGCAACTTATAACCTTCCAAATGTCGAGGAGAAGTTAGTATTTAACGGACAGGTGCTTGCAGATATTTTTCTTGGAAACATCACAAGATGGGATGATCCGGCCATTGTTGAATTAAACCCCGAAGCTAATCTGCCTGACAGAAGTATTACTGTTATACATCGTTCGGACGGATCGGGCACAACCAACGTGTGGACAAGTTATTTGACGCGAGTTTCAGACGAATGGAGAGAACGGGTTGGTTTTGCTACAAGTGTAAACTGGCCTACAGGAATTGGTGGAAATGGGAACGAAGGAGTAGCAGGAGCGGTACAAAATACGCCGGGATCTTTGGGGTATAACAGCCTGACATACGCGATACTGAACGATATGTCATACGCTTCGGTGATTAATAGTTCAGGTAATGTAATAGAACCAAGTTATGCAGCAACGACAGCTGCGGCTAATATAGAACTTCCGGATGACACTCGTATTCTTTTTACCAACACACCTGCTGAAAATGGATACCCGATAGCCGGTTTCGCCTGGATGCTTATCTATGAAAATCTGGATCAGAATAATGCGATTAGTAATCGAAGAGAAGCTGAGGAGTTGATCAAATTTTTGGTTTGGAGCATTACGGACGGGCAGAACTTGGCTGAACCTCTTGGATTCGCAAGAATTCCAGAAGCGGCATTTGCAAAAAGTATCCAAATGATCCGCCAGGTGAAGTGGAATGGAGAAAAAATTGGTGAAGTAATACTTAAGGAAGAAGGGCTGATCTGAGCCACCGTTTCAGGAAGTAAGTAATAGCATGATGAACTATTTGCAAATCGAAAAGCAGGCTAATGAGAAAAGTAAATTCTGACAACGGAGTACATTCCAGTTCAGCTATTCAAACTATAAAAAGTATCTACCTGTGGTTGGGCGACAGAATTTTTACTACTGTTGTTGTAGCTTTAGGCATTACAATTATTTTAATAACACTTGGGATGGCGCTTGTTCTCTTCCAGGAGGGGAGTGCAGCACTTAATGAATTTGGGTTGTTTGGCTTTATTAAAGGTACGACGTGGGATCCTGCAGTACAGCTGGCATTTGGTGCATGGCCATTTATATTAGGAACGCTTGTTACAAGTACTCTTGCCTTGGTTATCTCTTTTTTCCCTGCAATAGCGGTGGCTATATTTTCTGCAGAATATGCAGTCGGATGGCTTTCAGAAATTATAGACAATCTGATCCGTTTAATCGCTGCTATACCAAGTGTAGTGATTGGAATCTGGGGAATCTTTATTCTGGCTCCTTGGCTGCGAGATTCAATATATGAACCGATATATTTTTGGACGGAAACAAACTACCCTGAATATTTATCCATTCTGGGAAATCCGATGGGATATGGAATGGCGACAGCTACCATAGTATTATCCCTGATGATTTTGCCTTATACCACAGCTCTTGCCAAAGATGCTATCAAGGCGGTCCCAAAAGATCAACGAGAAGCTTCTTGGGCACTTGGCTCAACTCGTTGGGAGGTCATTCGAATGGCAGTTTTACCCTATGCCCGTGGTGGAATTATGGCCGGAGCTATTTTATCACTCGGACGTGCGATTGGTGAAACCATGGCAGTAGCTATGCTTATAGGGAACAAAAACACATTGCCGTTCTCTATTTTTGGGGCAGGGGCCACCATGCCATCAGTGATAGTAAATGAGTTTCGTGAAGCGGTTGAAAGCCTTCACTTATCTAGCCTAATGGCGATCGGGTTCGTTCTCTTTTTAATTGCCCTGATTGTAAATTTAACTGCGGCTTACATTCAAAGAAGAATTTCTGTTGGAGGCGGACAAGTGGTATGAAAAGTCTGAAGCGCAGAAAAATTCACGACAAACTCATGGTGTGGGTACTCAGTTTTGCGACTATGATTGTTCTGATGCCACTTATCATCATTATTGTTCATGTATTTATAGAAGGGTTTAGTGCCCTTAGTTACGAGTTTTTTACAGAGGAACTCGGATCTCCATCCAGGGCGATACAGAACAGACCTACCGGATTAGTCCACACGATCATCGGAACCGTAGTGGTAGATTTTCTCGCGCTCTTTTTTGCAGTTCCGGTTGGGATTGGCGCGGGGATGATGCTCAGTGAATATCCTGAACATATACTAAATCCCTCACTTAGGCTCATGAACGATACGCTCAATGGAATGCCCGCCATTTTGAAAGGATTGTTTGTTTTTGTTTTAATTGTAAAACCAATGGGTACTTTTTCAGGAATCGCCGGAAGCATAGCTCTTGCCGTGGTGATGTTGCCGATTATTGCTCGAACGACAGAGAGTGCACTACAGTCCATACCGTGGACCATCCGAGAAGTGGGTCTTGCTTTGGGTTTACCAAGATGGAGAGTAGTGCTCTCTACAGTAATGCCGGCTGCAAAAGCAGGGTTAATAACCGGTGTACTGCTTGCCTTCGCACGTGCCGCCGGTGAAGCTGCTCCGCTTTTATTTACTTCATTTGGCAATAACTATCTGCCGAATAGTTGGCTTGGGTTTATATTCAGTCCCACGGATACACTTCCTCAGCGTCTCTATAGCCTGGCTATTAGCCCTTATGAACAGTGGCATAGTATGGGATGGGCAGCTGCTATTGTGTTGTTCGGAATTGTAATTATTACGTTTATAGCAGCGCGTTTTTTAGCAAAAGATAAATTTAGTAAAGTGAAATGAGCATAATCAAAATCATAAATACTTCCAGAAGTTTGATTAAAGAAGTCATTGCTTCAATAATATTAATAGGAAGGAGTTGGTAATTTATTATGAATTTTAAATTAGAGACTAAAGATTTAACAGTAAAATATGGTGATGTTTATGGGGTTAAAGATATATCGCTTACAGCGGAGCATCGGTCTGTAACGGCGCTGATAGGCCCTTCAGGGTGTGGTAAAACGACTTATCTTCGGGCGCTCAACCGCATGCATGATCTTACCCGTGATGCGAAAGTAGAGGGTCAGGTTTTGTTTGAAGGTAAAAATATTTATGATGAAGATGTGAACCCGGTAATGATGCGCCGAAAGATTGGGATGGTATTTCAAAAACCGACCCCGTTTCCCACGATGTCAATTTACGATAATGTTGTGGCAGGTCTTAAACTTGTAGGAATTAAAGAGAAAGCGCTGCTCGAGGAAGTATGTGAAAAAGCATTAAGTCAAGCGGCTCTTTTCGAGGAGGTGAAAGACCGTCTGAATACGGCAGCAGTAAGTCTTTCGGGTGGCCAGCAACAGCGTCTTTCAATTGCACGTGCACTTGCGGTTGAACCCGAAATTTTATTAATGGATGAGCCAACCAGTTCGTTGGATCCACAGGCAACGCTAAGAATTGAAGAGCTGGTTCAAACACTGAAAAAAGAAGTGACAATTATCGTAATCACTCACAATATGCAGCAAGCTGCACGGATTTCTGATAAAACAGCATTCTTTTATGAAGGAAGCCTGATTGAGATTGGCAACACTAAATCTATATTTACAAGCCCTAAAAAGAAACAGACAGAAGATTATATTACCGGAAAGTTTGGATAGTTTGTTTATTAATAAGGTGAGCAACATAACAATTAAAAAAAGAAAGGAATGACGACTTTAATTCAGGAAAGCTTATTAGAACTTCAAGGTAAACTTTACGAAATGTCCGAAATGGTTGTAAATGCCGTTAATGGATCCGTAGACGCCTTATTGGAAAAAGATGTTGCAAGAGCCAAGCAGATCAAGAAAAATGATAAAAATATAAATAATATTAGATGGGATATTGAGGAAGACTGTATCAATTTGATTGCTACACAGCAACCCGTAGCGTCTGACTTACGCGAGCTCATTGCACTGCTGAATATTATCACTGAGCTGGAACGGATCGGGGATTATGCTGCCGGTATTTCAAAGCTTACTATTTTAATTGGAGATGAAAAACATGTAAAATCATTAATTGATATTCCCAGAATGAGAGACATTGCTGTGGATATGATCGAAAACTCAATGAAAGCGTATCGCAATAGAGATGCCAAGTCTGCAAGAATGATTCACAGCCAGGATGACGATATTGATGATCTCTACCAGCAAATCTACAGGGAGTTGATTTCGTACATGTTTGAAAATCCGTCAAACATTACACAGTGCAACTATCTCGTGTGGGTAGCGCATAATATTGAAAGAATGGGTGATCGTGTAACTAACATCTGTGAACGTGTTATCTATCACGCCACAGGAGAACGGGCTGATGACTTATAAATAATTCAAGAAGGAAACATATAAATCTTAACTAGATTTTTTTTATGTAAGTTTCCTATAATAGTATCTGTATCTTCTTTTGAAGCATATCCCAGCGTGAAAAATTCACTCAACCCGGTTAAGTAAATAAGCTAAGAAATAGTATATTGTTCGCCTTATTACATTAACAAATTGTTAAGTTAATGTTAGGAAACATAAAATTATTTCATGAATTATACATTATTCGATTTTTTACAACTTGTAGGATCGCTTGGGATTTTTCTATATGGAATGAAAATCTTTAGCGATGGACTTCAAAAAGTTGCTGGTGGAAAACTCAGGTCTATTTTAAAAGGGATGACCACCACACGTTTTCGTGGAATATTTACGGGTTTTGGTGCTACTACCGTTACTCAGTCATCAACCACCACAACAGTGATGGTGGTAAGTTTTGTAAATGCGGGACTGATCACATTTATAGAGTCTACCGGCGTAATAATGGGCGCAAATATTGGCACAACCGTTACTGCATGGATGGTTTCTATTTTTGGATTTAAAATGCAAATCACGCCTATAGCCATTATGCTTATCGGGATTTTTTTCCCATTTATGTTTATAGGCAAGGAAAAGCTGCGAAGTCTTGCAGAAGCAATGATCGGATTTGGTATTCTGTTTATTGGTTTGGAGTTCATAAAAAATGCGGTTCCCAACATAAATGAAAATCCGGAAATTTTATTATTTCTCGATCAATACACAGGTTTCGGGTTTGGTTCTATTTTACTTTTTGTGTTAGTGGGGGGGATTTTAACACTTCTTACTCAGTCTTCTTCAGCCGCTACAACTATTACTCTTGTGATGCTTTTTCAAGGCTGGATTGATTTTCCAATTGCCGCAGCTATGATTTTAGGGGAAAATATTGGGACAACCGTAACAGCTAATATCGCTGCTGTAATTGGAAATGTTCATGCTAAACGGGCAGCACGATTCCACTTTGTTTTTAATGTAGTTGGGGTAATTTGGATGCTCATTGTGCTACAACCCTTTTTAGTAGGTATAGATAATATTATGTCATTTTTTGCACCTGAAGCTGGATCTGTGTTTGAGGCTGCTGATGAAATTGGCCGTGCAAATGCAACACTTGCATTATCACTATTTCACACAACCTTTAACGTGTTGAATGTACTTCTGCTCTTTGCCTTTGTACCCGCAATCATAAAGCTGGTTGAAAAGTTTCAAAGAGAAGAAGAAGATGTGGATAGTAAATTTCGTCTGCAGTATATCTCCTCTGGTATGATGTCTTCACCAGAACTATCAATTGCACAGGCCCATAAGGAAATTGAGTTATTTGGAAAGCTCATCGAGAAAATGCACTTCAGCTTTGAAGGGCTCTTCTTTAAAAAACAGAAGAAGCATGAAAAATTTTTGAAAAAAATAGCTAAGCGTGAGCAAATTACGGATAATATTGAACTTGAAATTGCGGAGTATTTAACAAACATTTCCGGTTATAACCTCTCAGAGTCCGCAACACGTAAAATTCGTGCCATGCACAGCATGATCAATGATCTTGAACGTGTGGGAGATATTTACTATCAGATGTCTAAAACGTTTGAGGAAATGCAGAAAGAAGATATTCAACTACCTGATGATGCAATTAAAGAAGTGGGCGCAATGCT
The DNA here is from genome assembly GCA_041747055.1 of Balneolaceae bacterium. Taxonomy (GTDB): domain Bacteria; phylum Bacteroidota; class Rhodothermia; order Balneolales; family Balneolaceae; genus SW132. The sequence continues at coordinate 7,350 of JBGTFX010000120.1, read as the reverse complement.
GGATTTAGTCTATAAAGCCATTCGTCATGTTCGAAAGAACCTGGATAAAAACAATGGGGAATTTGATTTAGACAGAGCGATAGAAGTTGAAAGTAAGATAAACGCGCATAGAGATAAATTGATGGACTACCATTACAAACGTCTCGAAAAAGGTGAGTACACGAACAAAGCCGGGTTTATCTTTCTTGATTATTTAAATCGAATGGAAAAAATTGGTGACCATCTGTTTAATGTTAGTGAAGCATTGGCAGGTAAAAAGGTGAAATCAGCCTACCAAACAGTAATGAATGATCGTAAATAGTTCGAAAAGGTTCTCTAAGAGCATCAATTTGGTGCTCTTATTTTCTTTTGTCTTTTACGTAAATCGCTTTCGATTGACCTTCTCCTACGGGCCGTTCTTCCAGTTCAAAAAGATTCATGGCACTTACCAACTCACCGAGTTTTTGATATCCATAATTGCGTGGATCGAATCCCGGAGATTGTTTTGCTATATAACTTCCCACCGGGGCAAGGTGTGCCCATCCGCTCTCATCCGAGGAAGCTTCAATTGCATTTCGCATCAAATTAACCAGCTTGGTGTCTTGCTTTAGCTCATTAATAGGTTCTCTTTTCTTAGTGCTTTTCTCATCTGCATCAACTTTTAGAACCTCTGTAAAGATAAATTTGTCGCAAGCCGCTACAAAGGGATTCGGAGTTTTCTTTTCACCAAATCCATACACGGTTAACCCTGATTCCCGGATCCTTGCAGCGAGCTTCGTAAAATCGCTGTCACTGCTTACCAGGCAAAACCCATCAAATCGTCCGGTATAAAGAAGATCCATAGCATCAATAATTAAAGCGCTATCTGTAGAATTTTTTCCTTTTGTATAACCAAATTGCTGAATAGGCTGAATAGAGTGTTGCAAAAGGAGTTCTTTCCAGCCACGTAATTGAGGCATGGTCCAGTCACCATAAATTCTCTTTACGTTTGCAGTACCATATTTTGCAATTTCAGCCAGTAAATTTTCGGTAATAGATGGCTGCGCATTATCAGCATCTATGAGCACAGCCAGTTTATGTGTGTTGTTTGGATCCATGGAGTGTTACCCGAAAATGTTATTTTTTGAAATTTAAGCACATCTTTTCGTTATTAAGGTAATGGAAATAGTTACTACATCAACGAATTGCAGCTCAATGTAATATAGTAATTGTAAATGGCAGTGATGATTCGTAACTATTAATTCTTAAAGGTCTATCTTTGTGATATGAAAAAGAGTTGTAAATTAAGCGTGGAAATTTCAATTAAATAAATGAAAAGTAATTATGCCTAAATGTGAAATATACCAAGATGTAAAAGGTGAATGGCGTTGGAGAAGAACCAAGAAAAATGGCGATATAGAAGCTTTTTCCAAACAAGGTTTTGAAAAAAGAGAAGAGTGTGAGAAAAATGGAAAAGAAGAAGGAAACTGCACAAGTTTTCGATGGGGTGCATTTCACTAAATTGTAACTACCCGACATAATATTAAGTGTTGGGTTATTTACTAATTTAATCTCTAACAAGATTTCAATAGCATTTGGTTAGAATAACCATTAATTTATAAGAGTTAATTTTAATCCCACCTACGACACATTAGTAATTTTTTTGGAAACGACATGGTAACGCCCTTCTTTTCATTGGATGAACACTTAGGTGTATAAATAATATATATAGATATGAGTAAGCAAAAAGGTAAAGTAAAATGGTTTGACGCAGAGAAAGGTTTTGGATTTATCCAACCAGACGAAGGCGGAAAAGATATTTTTGTACATAGAAATAACGTTGAAAACTTAGGCTTCCAAGAAGGCCTTGAAGACGGCGAAGCCGTTGAATTTTCAGTTGAAGAAACTGATAAAGGATTAAGCGCTACTGAAGTATCAAGCTTAATTTACGACTAAGAAATTAGCTCGTAAATAAAACACTTTAAAGCCCGCTTCCGAAAGAAAGCGGGCTTTTTTTTATTTTGTGCCTCTCCCTTCCTAAAATAAGTTGACTTAAAATTAACTTATTATGAAAAACAGCTAACTCCCGAAGTAATCGAGCTCAAAAAGATTATACGTTAGTCTTAAAATTATCTTTTTTGAAGTGATAGCCATGATACATGTAAACAATGCCAGAGGCATTGGCTTTGTAAGTATCCAAATCTGCTGGTACAGATGCACCCAGCTGGGTTGAGGAAGTCTTTGTGAGCGGACTTGCCTACATCAAAAGCTGCGATGATATGGAAACAGATACCGTTGGCAAGGGTCTGTAGATGGCAGCTGGATAACAACTTTTCAAAAAATCCGTCCTTCATTGAAAGTTGGATATAGCACTGCCTTAATGGATAAAGCCAGAGATTCTTCATATATAGTGTGCTAACAGAACTGCTTACAAAGACTAATAAATCTAACTACAAGAATGAACGACTGCTTAAGTCTGCAGATGCAAATCTAAAAATGGCATTCATAAAAAAAGCCGAAGAAGAAAGTCTCCTTCGGCTAAAATAAATTATTCAATATATCTGCCAACCTATTTTTAGGACGACACAGTTAGATTAGTTTTGCAGTCGGAATACAACCGGTAAACTATATTGAACTCTCACAGGTCTACCACGCTGCATGCCCGGCGTAAATTTAGCTTGTCTTACGGCTCTGAGTGCTTCTTCATCAGCACCACCGCCAATTCCACGAATTACCTGAGGGTTTTCAACTTCGCCTCGTTCATTTACAATAAATTGTACATAAACTCTTCCCTCAATACCTGCTCTTCGTGCCATTTCAGGATATCGAATATTTTGTTGTATAGAAGCCAAGCCACCGATTAACTCAGGCATGTTTTCTACCACAACGAAGAAATCTTCCTCTTCCTCTTCTACCTGAGGTGGTGGTGGCAGATCCATTGATCCACCCATGTCCCAATCAGCATCAATATCTATATCTACATCGTCAATAATTTCATCATTGGGAACTTCTACCGGTACAGGAGGGCGTGGTGGTGGTGGTGGTGTCTCAATTTGAGTAGTTGGAATAATTTCTTCCATTTCCACAATTTCCTGTTCGTCCAGTACATATTCATCTGGCGCCATACTTGTAATGTCTACTTTAACCGCAATAATAAAAATCACAAGGGTAATAAGTAGTCCTAGTTCAAGAAATACTGTATAATATTTTCTTAAGTCGGCTTCAGGTTTTTTTCTTTCTGTCATAAAATCATCAAGTCTGTTTCTGTGTATAGCTAAGTATACATTTTTTGCTACTAACTATCCAACGAGTTTATTAGGTAAAATATTATTTTACTGTCGGGTACGCCTTTTTAATAATAAAAGAGAGGTTTGTTTGAATATATTTTAATAATAGTACTGCCGAAAAACTCCCAATTACATCAGCAATAGCATCGTAAAGGCTTGCAGATCTATCATATGGAAGTATTCCCTGAGTTATTTCAATAGCTATTCCAAATAGAGCTCCTATAAGAAAGACTATCCAAAGTCGGATAGGTTGCTTCTTACGAATGATTCTGGATAAACCAAGCATAAAGGTCCACCCAAAGAACATTAAAAAATGTCCAATTTTATCATATTCAAATATTGAAGGCCCATGCAAGTTACCCGGTGGCAATAGTGTAAGCAATAAAGTTACCACAGTGCAGGCCAGAAAGAGTAGATATACAAAATATTCCCTCTTGATTAGAAATGCGACAATAGGTTTGATCATAGTAAGTGGCGTGGCTCGAAAATTTCTTGAGCAGGTTTGTTTTTTGACTTGGCGTGGCCATCACACAAAGCGGCAATTACTGATTGAGTTAGAGTTTCTTTTACAGTTAAATTAAATGTAATTGTTCCCGCTAAAACATCACCAAATCCCGCCCTTGAAAATATACGGGTATCGTAACCGGTAAAAAATGCTTCACGATCAGGATTGATGAAAATTGTTGGATTGCCTTTCGATAGAATTGAAATTGATTGATCTGCCGCTAATTTACGGCAAATTTCCAGCCGGTCGGAATCATCAACAAACGATTGACCCATAGATTTTTTAAGCTCACCAATATGGGGGGTGACCAGCCAGTTCTTTTTAATCTCTTTATTTATGCCACTTATTTCATTCCAGGATAAAAGTGCATCCGCATCCAATACCACTTTTCCTGGGTATTTACTCAGTAAATTAAAAACGAAAGTCTTTGTCTCCTGATGGTTTCCTATTCCGGGTCCAATTAACAGAGGTCCTTTTTTTGATGCTGCATAACTTAAAATTTCATCAACATGAGAAAGTTTAAAATGCGTATCGGAATCTTCGCCAACCGGAACTTTGATGATCTCGGGCAGAGTGATCTCATAAATCGGCAAGGTTTTTTTTGGTACATACAAAATCACAGCACCTGCTCCCGAGCTCCAGGCACTTTTGGCCGACATGATAGCCGCTCCTGTCAGACCCTGCGATCCGGCAACGATATGAACCGTTCCTTTTTGATATTTATGATCCGCTTTTCGATCAAACGGAGGCAAAATTTCTGACCAGCTTTCATCTACTACAGTAGCATCGAATTCATGGAATTTGTTGGGAAATGGCAAACGAACGACATGAATATCTCCGGCACATTTGCGGCCATCATTCAGATAGAATCCCCGCTTATTAACACCAAATGTTATGGTGTGATTTGCCTCAACAGCCGTGCCCAGTACATTTCCTGAATCACAGTCCAGTCCGGTAGGAATATCCAGTGAGTAGGTGGGGGGATCGATTGTATTGATAAAGTTGACAATTTTGGCGTATGGATCCCGCAGTTCGCTGCTGAGTCCTGTGCCAATCAAGCCATCAACTACATAGTGGTAATCTCTCTGATCAATAGATTGGAAGTCGTTTAGAAACCGAACATTTCCACCTGTATCTTTTATTTGTCTAAGCAGGGAAAAGTTCTTTGCTGCATCAGGGCTCAGTTCGTTTTCATCAGCTGTCATAATCAACGTGACTGAATGATGCTCCTGATCACACAGATACCGAGCCACAACAAACGCATCCCCCGCATTATTTCCTTTCCCGCAAAAGAAGAGTCCGTTTTTACCGGTTCCTTCATTTTGTTTGATAATGGCAGCTGCTTTTGATCCGGCAATCTCCATCAATGTAAAACCATCAATCCCAAACTCCTCTATGGTACGTTTATCCATAGTTCGGCACTGCTCACGCGTGGAAAGCCGCAACTCATAAGGAATGGGATTTTTGATTGTCATAGAATTACTTAATAAGCCCGGGCAAACAACACTTTTCGTTCTGATGGCTTGCCGGTAACCATACATTTACCCGTTTTATCGTCAGGCGCTAAAGGAATACAACGAATGGTTGCTTTGGTTTCTTCTTTAATTTTCTGCTCGGTTTCATCTGTTCCGTCCCAGTGTGCATAGATGAAACCACCGTCTTCAATCTCTTTTTTGAACTCTTCGTAGGATTCTACTTCGCGGGTACTATCATCCGTTCGTTTTTTTGCCCTGTCGAATAATTCATTTTGAATAGTTGACAGAAGTTCTTCTACGCGATCTGCAATTCCTTCTCTCGAAACAATATTCTTTTCAAGAGTATCGCGTCGTGCCAGCTCCAGGTTGTTGTTTTCAATATCGCGCGGACCCACGGCAATTCTCAAAGGAGTTCCCTTTGCTTCATGCTCTGCAAATTTAAATCCGGGCTTTTGGTTATCACGATCATCGAGGGACACCCGAATATTTTTTGCTTCAAGCTCTTTTTTGATTGGTTTGGCATATTCTAAAACGGTTTCGCGCTGTTCATCACCGCGGTAAATAGGCACAATCACCACTTGAGTGGGCGCCAGTTTAGGTGGTATCACGAGTCCGTTATCATCAGAGTGGGTCATAATCAAACCCCCAATCAACCGGGTTGATACGCCCCAGCTTGTGGCCCAAACGTGTTTATGCTCCCCATCCTGATCCTGAAATTTCACATCAAACGCCTTGGCAAAATTCTGACCTAAAAAGTGAGACGTTCCAGCCTGCAGGGCTTTTCCATCCTGCATCATCGCTTCAATACAATAGGTGTCGATAGCTCCGGCAAATCGCTCGGATGCGGTTTTTACACCGGTGATAACAGGCATGGCCATATAATCTTCGGCAAACTTTCTGTAGACTTCCAGCATCTGCTTGGTTTCGGCTACGGCCTCCTCTTCAGTAGCGTGCGCGGTATGGCCCTCCTGCCATAGAAATTCCATAGTTCGCAAAAACAGACGGGTCCGCATTTCCCAGCGCACAACATTTGCCCACTGGTTAATGAGAATAGGAAGATCTCGGTATGATTGAATCCAGTTTCGGTAGGCATCCCATATTATAGTTTCCGATGTTGGCCGCACAATCAACTCTTCGTCCAGCTTCGATTCGGGATCGACCTCTACGCCGCCCTCCACACTTTTAAGCCGGCTGTGAGTGACAACAGCACATTCTTTGGCAAAACCTTCCACATGCTGAGCCTCTTTCGAAAGAAACGATTTGGGTATAAACAGGGGAAAATAGGCGTTTTCATGACCGGTATCCTTAAACATTCCGTCCAGTACACCCTTCATATTTTCCCAGAGGGCAAACCCATTTGGACGAATTACCATGCAGCCTCTTACAGGAGAGTGTTCGGCCAGTTTCGCCTCTTTAATGATATCGAGGTACCATTGGGAATAATCGTCTTTTCTATTTGTGATATGTTTTGCCATCTGTAGTAAGTAAAATCTGAAAAATTAGAACTGTTATGATGAAAATACCGTAAGAAGCAGATAAGATAAAGAATCAATTTCATGGAAGATGGAAAGAATCGAAAAAAGTTCGCAGGATCGTTTCATCATTGTATAAAAAAAGTGATATATTTGAGGCTCTCTTGAAGTAGATTTGCTGATAATTGAAGCGATCTGTTCAAGTTTGTGATTTATTGAACACACATGTCGTGGTAGCTCAGCTGGTTAGAGCGTCGGATTCATAACCCGGAGGTCGGCGGTTCAAGTCCGCCCCACGATACTTAAGCCCATTCCATTAATTTGGATTGGGCTTTTTTTTTGAAGAGAGCGTCGGATTTCTATCCGACAGCTGGCGGACGGCGGTTTCCCGACATCCGTCGGGACCCCACGATACTGGTGTTTTCCTGATTTTGGTTGACAGTTTTTGTGATTAATTACTGCTACTACTGATTATGGTTGACTCTATTTGATTTAACATGCTTCACTTTTTTTATAGAAGATTACTAACCCCAGAAGGGGTTATACGTGAATAGCCCGCGAAGTATACCTTCGCAATATCAACGCTCTGATTAATTATTTGAAAAAACACTTTTTAGTGAATAGAGTCATTCCCTAGGAGTAGAATAAAAAGA
>JBGTFX010000119.1:0-3469 GCA_041747055.1 Balneolaceae bacterium | reverse complement strand
AATGACGGCCGTTCCGAGCGAAGCGATTCCCACGGAGTGAAATCGTTTGAAGACCAACTACCTAAATGGCACAATGATCTCCGAAACGACTGGCACAACATCCTCCGAAATGGGTGGCACAATGATCTCCGAAATAGCCACCAGAAGGATCAAAGAAAATTTAAACTTTAAACAAAACCATCCCGGCATTTGACATTTAAAGATCCGCAATGTTTTTAAGAGACATTGCGGATCTTTGTTGAGCCTTAGGCCTACAATACATTGGAACAAAATCTAATTTTAATTATACTTGTTAGTATACTTGCTTTGTCGCTTCGGCCGTTATAATTAGTAAAAAAATTCACCCATGCCACAAATATCACTCTATATCGATAAAGATACCCTCGAAAAGGTGGAAAAAGCCGCTGATGCTGAAAAAACTTCTATTTCAAAATGGGTTGGAAAGCAATTAAAAAAATCCTTGCAAACCAGCTACCCGGAAGATTTTCAAAACCTCTATGGCTCCATCCGGGATGAATCATTTACCGTTCCCGAACGGGAACCGTTTGATGCTGATTCCAAACGGGAATCGCTGCCATGATTTTTCTGGACACAAACATCTGCATCCATTATCTGAAGGGAGAGCATCCGTCTATCCGTGAAAACCTGCTGTCCACGCCACCGAATGAAATAAAAATTCCGGTAATTGTCCATTCCGAACTATTGTATGGAGTACAAAAAAGCAGACGCAAGAAAGAAAATCACCGCAAACTGCAGGAATTTCTGATGCCGTTTGAAATTGTTTCTTACTCCGAACAAATGTCTGAAATTTATGCTGAAATTCGGGCCGGTTGTGAGAGCAGAGGCGAACCGGTTGGCCCGAACGATCTTTTGATTGCCGCCACGGTACTATCAAATAATGGAACCCTTGCGACGCGAAACACAAAAGAGTTCAGCCGGATAGCGGGTTTAAAACTAGCCGAATGGTAATTTAAAATAATAATCACATACCAAGATCCGCAATGTCTCAAAAAGACATTGCGGATCTCTTTAAAGTTCCTAACCATTATGCCCATACCCCAAACCATTATTCAGTTCCCTGAAATTGAACTAAAGACCCGTGATGCGCATAAACTGCGTGGCTATTTTGGGAATTTATTTAAAGAAAAATCAGAGTTATTGCATAACCATATGGGTAATGGGGAACTGCGATATGAATATCCAAAAGTGCAGTATAAGGTAATTAACAACACGCCCACTCTTGTCGGTATTGGAGAGGGAGCCGAATTGCTGCCCGAGCTTTTTCTAAAAATCAGGGAATTAAATATTGACGGTAAAGTCTACCCCATACATCAAAAAAATATTGAGGCCCGTCAGGTTGAACCCGGTGCGGCTGTTGCCCCAATATCATACAAGTTTGAAACTTTGTGGATGGCGTTAAATCAAAAAAACCATGTACTTTACAATGAATCAAACCGGCTGGAACAAGAGAAGCTATTGAAAAAAATATTGATTGGTAATTGCCTCTCTTTTTTTAAATCGATGGATGTTTTTGTAGAAACCACCCTTCAGGTTCAGGCAAGTTTTTCGGAAAAATCAACACGGTTCAAAAATAATAAAATGGTAGCATTTGAAGGAATGTTCGAAATTAACGCCAAGCTTCCCAATTATATTGGACTTGGCAAACAGGTATCACGCGGATTTGGTACCATTCTGGAGGTTGTGTAGAGTAAAGGAAAGATCCACAATGTCTCAAAAAGACATTGCGGATCTGTTTAAAAACGGACTTTGAGTATTGAGAATATCGAGCGGTAAATTTTAATATAAACCATCAATATCAAATCGATAAACATGGGCAATCCAAGAGAATTATTTGAACCAAATACGATTTATCATCTGTATAACCATGGAAATGGAGATGACCTAATATTTCGGGAGAAAGAAAACTACTCTTTTTTTCTAAATCGCTTTAAAACTTATACCTATTCTGTCGCTTTAGTTTATGCCTATTGCCTGATGCCCAACCACTTTCATTTCTTGATCAGGATTAAAGATGAAAAGGAGTTAGTTAACTATTTTATGGAAAAATATCCGGACCTAGAAAGATCCGCAATGTCTCATAAAGACATTGCGGATCTGGTTTCAAGACAATTCAGAAGTTTTTTAATCTCCTATTCAAAATCTTTCAATAAAATGTATGACAGGCGGGGCAGTCTATTTTTGGATAACATCAAACGAATTTCTATTCGAAACGACGATTACTTCACCAATATGATCCGGTACATTCACTTCAATCCCGTGCTGCATGGTTTTGCAGAAAAACCTTACCAATGGAAGTTCAGTTCTATACATGCTTATCAATCAGAAAAGAAAAGCTTAGTGCGCAGAAGGGAAGTCATTGAATGGTTTGGAGGGATAAGTGGATTCCAACAATTTCATCAGTCCATTCAAAAAGATGAATTTGAAAATATGAATCATTTAATTTTGGAATAGAAAAAAGATCCGCAATGTCTCTAAAAGACATTACGGATCTTTTTTGATTGTAATGTTTTATTGACATTGTTTTGAAGTCAAGACAATTTTTAGTATTTATTGTTTTCAACTCAAAACAATTTTATGGAAGAACTGTTTTCATATCAAAACAAAATGCTTCAATCTATTACAAAGGAGTGGAAAAGAGCTGCCTTTGCACTAATAGACTGGAATCAACGATTATTTGGCATTAAAGGATTGCGGGGTGTGGGAAAAACAACACTTATGCTGCAATACCTCAAATATCATTCTTCCGAACAAGATACAGCCTTATATGTGTCGGCTGATAATCCATGGTTTTATAATAACAACCTGTACGAATTGATTGTGGAGTTTGATAAAAATGGAGGAACGCTTCTGCTGATTGATGAAATTCATAAATATTCCAACTGGTCGTCGGAGTTAAAAGCGGGGTATGATGCCCACCCTGAGATGCGGTTTATATTTTCGGCATCCTCCGCGTTTGATATCGTGAAAGCTGAAGCAGATTTAAGCCGAAGGGCGACTATTACGTTACTGCCCGGACTTTCCTTTAGGGAGTTTTTGGAGTTCCGGCACGGTATTTCCCTCCCCCGACTGTCGATGGAAGATTTACTTGAAAATGCTGTTACAATCAGCAAAGAGATAAATCAAAAAATCAGACCCCTTCCCCTCTTTAACGAATACATCAAAAATGGATACTTTCCATTTTTAAAGGATGAAACAACAGATGCTGCAACAGAAAAACTTTCATCGGTGGTGAATGCAGTTTTGGAAAGTGATCTGGCTTATGTTCAGGATTACAGCCCGTCTAATATTCAGAAGATCAAGAAACTATTTGGCTATTTCGGAGATCATTGTGCCACCCATTTCGGAGGATGTTGTGCCAGTCGTTTCGGAGATCATTGTGCCATTTAGGTAGTTGGTCTTCAAACGATTTCACTCCGTGGGAATCGCTTCGCTCGGAACGGCCGTCATT
>JBGTFX010000118.1:0-4836 GCA_041747055.1 Balneolaceae bacterium | reverse complement strand
AGTTCATCATACACATCATTTGTGATGAAAGCCTCATTGGAAACTCCTGGATTTTGAGTGTGACTGAGTTCATCAATAGAATCATCAACTTGTGTGGGTTGATCACTACAGCTGAAAAAGAGAAGTATGAAGATAAGCAGAGCAAAAAGAGCTTGTAACGAACGTATCATAAAGAGAAATTTTATTAGGATTATTTATTGTAATCCAATGTTTTAACGGAAAATTTGTTCCACTATTCTTTAAGAGAATCTAAGTCTGCCACGCAGAAATCATCAAGAACAGAAATCTCATCAATAAATTGATTGTTGAAGAACTCTGTACTATTGACCCGAAAGTGCATCAAGCATTGCTGATTTGTACAGTGTTGACCATTAGGTGAATCTAAATGTTCATCTACCATTTCTGTAGTTAAATCAACTAGTCCCATTAGATGACCAAACTGGTGATTTATAGAATTTGTCTCAACTAAAGTCTTAGACGGCTCAAAAGATAATGGACCACTTATTCTATCGATGGTTCCACCAAATAAGGTTACTGAAGTGTTATACGTAGAAATGCTCAGTCGGGTTGGATCTTGGAATTGCTCCCCAAAATAGTTGCCATCTACAATTAAGATATACGCGGCAAGAGTGGACTCATCAGAATACACCTCACGGTGTTCCTCTTCAAGATCTTGAAGGTCATTTATAGTGTAGGAATTTTGGTTCAGTGAATTTATCTGCTGAGGTTCAAGAATAGTGATGTCGTTTTTATCAAGATGTTGCTCTAAAAAATCGAGCAGGTTATCCAATGTTTCCTCATCAGGTTCCATACCCGGCATGTAGTGAACTTCAATCACTAGATTATTGAACACTTGATTGGTGACAAAATCCTCATTGGAGTCACCCGGAGAATTGGTGTGACTGAATTCGGCTGGGATATCTCCATTATCGGGATCATCATCGCCGTTTTGTAAATCGGTGACATCTTGGTAACAGCCCGAAAAAATGACAGCTAAAACAATGAAAAAACTGAATTTGAGAAACGTATATTGCATAAAAGCAAAATTATGATGATCGTATGATCTATTCATCTCAATATAAACAGAATAAAAAAGAACTGTTCCCATGCAAAAACTGGAAATTATAAAAGCAGATCTCAACAACGAGCAACACAGCAGTGCTATTCTTGAGTTAACCAATTCTTACGCCAAAGATCCGATGGGTTTGGACGGACCGTTAAAAGAGGAGGTGAAGAATAAACTGATTGCTGAGCTGAAAAAATTTCCATGTAATCTACACTTTATTGCTTTTATGGATGGAAAACCCGCTGGTGTTGCCAATTGTGTTTTTAGTTTTTCCACGTTTTATGCTGCCAAAGTAATAAACATTCATGATTTGGCGGTAAATCCTTCCTTTCGCAGTAATGGCATTGGTGAAGCATTAATTGGCGCGGTAGAAAAAGAGGCCCTCGCTGAGAATTGTTGTAAAATTACACTCGAAGTACGTGAAGATAACCGTGCCCGAAATCTGTACGAACGATCCGGGTTTTCGTACGGTGAACCTCCAATGTTCTTTATGGAGAAAAAGCTACAATAGCTGTTCATGTAAATTCTGTAATCAATTGAAATCAGTTTATATGTACTAACCTCGATACTATTTCGTAGTGGAATTACAAAAAAAAGTAATAACTGCAAAATCGAGAGAGTCATGAAGAAGCTATCTGTTTATTTCATTCTACTTTTATTCTTTTCCACCGGTTGTTTAGGAGATAACTCACCGGAAGAGCCCAACTTTACCACTGGGATTATTGAAGCTGAATTTGTAGATGCCGAAAGCGGAAATCCGCTGATAAACCAGGATTTAAATCTGTTATTAGCTATCGAAGAAGAACAGCAGAATATTCCTATTGGTGTATATACAACTGATGGTGATGGGTCAGTTGAAGCAGAAATTGTAGGTCAGGAGGAAGTTACTATTGTAAGGGCAGTGTTTGAGTATCTTGACGAAAATGAGGAAATGCAAACATTGGAAGAAGATATCTCACTTGAATTGAGATATGAAGAGCCTTACGATTCAGTGAGTTTATCGTTTGAGATATAAAAAAGGCCGTAAAGTATTTACGGCCTTTTTTTCTATCAATTATTAATTCAAATCAACAGTTAGTATTATTTTAACACATAATCTCACCTGGTTCGCACTGAGATGGAGAAACAGTAATTAAAGTTTCGTAAGAAGCCTGTTCATTCCCGCTGGTAACATCAACTTTAATATAGTTATTCTCTATTACCGTAGAATTGTTGTGGAATGTCCAGTTGAAGGTGTCGGAATCTGTTCCGGCTTGCGTCCAAGGGTCAGATGTACTATTTCGGTAAGCCCACTGGTAGGAATAAGTTCCTGTTCCGTATTCAGGATAAGCTGTCCAGGTACCTTGTTGACCTGAATCTATATACGTTTGTCCGCTTATGGTAACATCTAATGGAGTATAGGCCGCAATTGGGTCTGCAGAAGATGATGGATCGTTACTTACATAGCCATCAATACTAATATCATTTGGAACGGTTAGAAGTAATCCTGCTAAATGTGGTGCAGACATTGAAGTGCCACTTATCGTTTCTGTTCCTCCATTTTTCCATAAAGACAAAATATCAACACCAGGAGCTGCAAAATCAATCGGTGGATTACCATAATTAGAAAATGAAGCGAAAACATCACTATTATCCATAGCTGATAATGTCCATGTATTTTGATGGTTTACTCTTGCAGGCGTAAAATCTTCTGCATGCATGCTACTATTTCCTGCCGCGATAGTAAATCTTACTCCATTATTAGCGGCATTAATAACCGCATCATCAATATTAGTGCTACTATCATACCCTCCAAAACTTAAGTTTACAATGTCATTTGATTGAGCTCGAATGGAGATATAATCAATGCCATTTATTATACTACTTGCAGGGCATTGACTTTCGAATTGGCTTGGAGCTTCATCATAACATACCTTAATAGCAACTACTGTCGCACCTGTGGCCACACCAACGACATTTGTATTATTTCCTGTAGATGCAATTATTCCGGCAACGTGGGTGCCATGACCATTCCCATCATTTGAACTTTCTCCTGATATAAATGATGCACTATTGTTTGTATCTACATTTAGGTCTGAGTGATTAAGATCTATTCCAGTATCTAATATCCATGCTCTTTTACCAGAGCCATTCAACGGGCCACCAACTCGTGCAACACCCCAATTTCCACCGCTACCAGAAGAAGACGCTGAAAGATATATCTGTTCATTCTCAGAAGAGCTTTTAGGTGTGCTGGTTGTGGCAAGCCCAAGCATTACATTAGGGGTGATACGCTCAATCCGTGGATTTCTCTGTAAAGCTTCAAATTGCTGATCTGTCAATTTTGCAGCAAAGCCTTTAACCGCATAATCATACGTGTGGAGAATGCTTTCCCTCTCTATACGGTTAGCAGATAAAACTTGATTTCTTAATTCTCTGACTTGTAGAGCTGTCTGCTCGTTTATTTGCCGATTCCAGATATCTTTAAAGATTACAATGTATTCACCTTCAATAATTTCAGGTGTTTTGAGTTCTTGCAAATTTTGCTCTTCAAGAATAGACATTTGTTTATCTGTAGGGGGGGGGGGTATCTTCTACAGATACGCTATTATCACATCCAAAGATGAATGCAATCGAAAATAATATTAATACGAGATAGGTTGTACGTTTTATAACTTGAGTCATGTTCCTCTTTATTTTATGAATGATGATGTACAATTCTTTTAAATTGCACCTGTTACATAAGAGAGAACCCCCAAAGTTAAATGTTGCAAAATAGTTTAGTTTCTAATATAAATATCAAGATTATGTTAAAATGTTTATCCTTCACAATTGTAAAGATTCTTTATTTAACCCTGTTTTTAATAGGCTGTTCAACAGGTGCAGAAAAAAACGATTTTGAACTCAATGGTCAATTTCAAGAACCAAATCTTACAAGTGAAGATGTTTATAAAATAGATGTGCATGATGATAATGTTTTTGTTGGTACATCTAGTGGTTTTAAAGTTTTTGATGCATCAACCATGGAAAACTTAGGGCATTTCAAGAAAAATAGTAGTGTTCGGACATTTATTGTAGTAGAAGCTGATTTTTGGTTAATAAGTGTAGCTTATCCAGATGGCTCTGAGGAAAATGCTATCTTTAAAAGTCAAAATCAGGGTTTAGAATGGGAAAATTATACAAACAATTATGGTGAAGGGCATAGTGGTGTAAGGCAAGCCGTGCCAGGAGTTATGGATTACAGTAAAACCACAGCAGGATTGGTTCTTTTTGCTAGAAGTTTTTCTTTATTAAATATGAATAGAAGTAAAGATAAGGGGCAGAGTTGGGAAGTGGTAGCTGGTTCTTGGGAGAATGGGACTATTGGGACAACTCGATTTGTAAAAATCGATGAAAACAATTCTGATAATATTTGGACGGGGGGTGCCGGATCATTTTTTACACCTCATCTTGTGAAGTCCAAAGATGGGGGTAATGAATGGGAATTTGTAGAAACTTTAGAAAATACTGAAAATTTCGTGTATGATGTTTCAATAAAGAATGGTGCATCAGAGCAAATTTTGTTAGCAATGAATGGAGTGATACTTAAATCAACAGATTTTGGGGATAGTTGGGGTACAGCTTATTCTGCTTCAAAAGAATTTTATTCTTTTTCAAGGAGTATCAATGACCCAAATATTATTTATGCCAGTGGGATAAGTGCATCAGGTCAGTTATTCATTTTAGCGAGTAATGACTTTGGTGATACATGGGTATTAAATGAATTTCCGGATGGGCCTACTGAAATCTTT
>JBGTFX010000117.1:0-5239 GCA_041747055.1 Balneolaceae bacterium | reverse complement strand
GCTCTCCCAACTAATTTTACGGCTATATTTTCCTGTCCTGGCGGGGGGATAAACGGATGATGAGTTACCACAACTTTGAAGTGTGATTTGGGTAAACCGGAGAGAATTCGTTCCATCTCATCTATTTGATCTGCAGAAATTCTGCCGCTTTTCCAGGTGAGAGAACGGGCGGTGTTGATGCCCAGAACAGTTAGATTATCATCGACATAATGAGGGAATAAATCATCAGAAATATATTTCTTAAACCGAGTTAACGGACTAAAAAAACGCCTGAAAATATCAAACAATGGGATATCGTGGTTTCCCGGAATGCTGATTTGCGGTCCCGGAAGTCGGAACATATACATTGCTGCAGCTTTAAATTGAATGGTTCTTGCCCGCTGTGTAAAGTCACCACTGTTTACAACCAGAGTAGGTTGTAGCTGTTGCAAATCATTTACCAGGCCTTCAGCTATTTTTTCATCTTCTGTTCCAAAATGAAGATCCGATATGTGGGCAATGGTTTTCATGGTATAATAACTTGTAAACAATTAGGTCGAATTTTGAACCTGAGTGGAGTCGTTAACTTATAAATTTCACCATCAATGGCTACCGTAACTGTTTTCTTCCAGGTATTTACCGTTAGTTCTGTGATTAGATGAGTTTCTAAATTTGTAGCTCCACGAATTCCTTTTGCAAAAATGTGCCATACCATCAACAAAAGTGATCCAAATCCTGACGATCGTGCTATACACAACCACAATTTCCCGTCGCTTAGGGATTCCCTTAAATAATTTGGACTTACAATTTCCTGATATTCATTATTTCCTACAAACAGAAAAGGAGTGTAAAGACTAGTGCTGATTTCATCTGCTTCAACAGACATTCTCATTCTTGGCAATCTCTTTAACACTATAAATGCAGACACAATTTGTGCCCACCATTTTTGCCAGCCGCGTTTATCGGTTCTCTCTTCGCGCTCTTTTACAATTTTTGGGTAAAACCCTACGGTAGCATTATTAATAAATTTATAGTTGTTTACTTCTCCCATATCAATTTGCCATATCTGCATTTTATCAAGTAGAGAAATAGCTTCAATCGGATCAAGTGGAACTCCTGCGTCGCGGGCAAAATTGTTTTTCGTACCCAGGGCTAAAACCAAAAGTGAAATATTACTATCGGCAATTAGCTCTGCGGCAGTACTCACGGTCCCGTCTCCTCCGCCGATAATTAGAACATCAAGATCATATTCAAGAATGCGTTCAAGTTCTTTTTTTACATCCTTTCCGGGCACTATTGCCAAAAGATTGGGCGAAATTCGATCTTTAAGTTGCTCTCTGATTTCATCAAGCCGACGTTTTGCTTCCTCGGGAGAGAGTACTCCGGATGCATTATTAATGACGGCCCCGATTTTCATAATTTGTCGTGTAATGTATGACGATCATTACGCTGTTTATATCCCAAAGCTGTTCCGCAGCCGAAAATCAAATGAGCTGCTAAAAGGTGTAGATAATATTCCTGAAGATTTATTGCCGGAGGATTGGGGTACAATTTGAAAATGAGGTGCCAGCCCGTTATTCCAATTAAACCATACATCAATCCTAAATATAAACCACTTTGTATAGTAGGATTTACTTTTGATGTCTTCCAAAGAACATGAGAAAACGTTGCGAAAATGGTTCCGACAAAATAGTGCAACAACCATCCCGGCACCGAATTTTTCTTTAGGTATCGAATAAAATAAAGGTCACTTAGTAGTTTATTCAGAAGTACCGGCTCTTTGAATTGCTTTTTTGATTTTCCTGATAAAAAGTAACTAAACATCGTCATTGCTGATGTACCAAATATTGAACCTGTAAGTGTTCTATTCAATCTCATAGTTTAATTGAAGGAATCTTTTTTAAGGAGACATTACCACTTTTATGCACCCATCTTTTTTATCGCGAAATGTTTTGTAAGCATCCGGCGCATCATCGAGCTTTAACTTGTGTGTAATAATAAAAGAGGGGTCTATTTGTTCATCTTCAATTTTTGATAACAATGGCTGTAGATATTTTTGAACATGAGTTTGTCCCATTTTAAACGTCAGTGCTTTATTCATGGCACTCCCCATCGGAAACAGATTTACAGGGCCTACATACACACCGGGAATAGAAATTGTACCTCCCTTTTTGCAGCAATGGATCATTTGCTGAAGCACATAAGGTTTAGACGTTCCCAGGTGAGCTTTTTCCATCGCTTTATCTTTAATTTCACGGATTGTATTTCCGCCATGAGCTTCAGCACCCACTGCATCTATACAAGAATCGGGCCCCCTTCCTTCAGTCATCTCCATTAAACGTTCATAAATTTCGGAATAGGTTGAGGAGTTGATGATTTCTGCATTTCCTTTCTCTTCTGCTAATTTCAACCTTTCCGGCACAATGTCGATGGCAATTACACGGGCGGCGCCCAACATCCATGCGCTTTTGATGGCAAAAAGCCCAACAGGACCACAGCCCCAAATGGCTACAATATCACCGTCTTTTATGTCAGCATTTTCGGCGGCCATGTATCCGGTGGGGAACACATCAGACAGGAAGAGTACCTTATCATCAGAAAGGGAATCAGGAACTTTAATCGGCCCAACATCAGCATAAGGTACTCGTACATATTCAGCTTGGCCTCCGGAATATCCACCAAGCATGTGGGAGTATCCAAATAAACCGGCGGGTGAATGACCCATTACTTTTTTTGCCTTTTCAGCTTTTCGATTTCCATTGTCGCATAATGAATAGAGGTGGTGACTACAAAAGTGGCAGTGTCCACAGGATATTGTAAAAGGAACAACCACGCGGTCGCCTTTTTTTAAGTTTGTTACATCCTGTCCCACATCAACAACCTCTCCCATAAATTCGTGGCCAAGGATGTCCCCCTCTTCCATAGTCGGCATTAAACCACTTAGAAGATGAAGGTCTGATCCACAGATCGCTGTCGAACTCACTTTTATAATTACGTCTCCCGCTTTTTGAATTTCGGGATCGGGTACATTATTAATTCGAACATCATCTTTCCCATACCAGCATAAAGCTTTCATTTCTCTTGATTGATTTTTTTAGATTAAATAGTAAAAAGGAGAATCACTTTATAATGAATGCCCATCGAAGCACATTATTAGAAATAATCCATAAAATCTATGAATGATTTCACTCTCCTTGAATGATCAGAAATCCCGGTAGATGTACTTAGTTATTAAGCTTCTGTCATAGTCATTTCGCGACAAATTTCTGCGCATTTAAAGCAGGCATCTGCACATTTCTGACAATGATCCATATCATGCTGCCGGCACTCCTCTCCGCAAGCCTGGCAAATCTCTGCACATACCCGACAAACTCGTTCAGCAAATTCTGATCCACGTGCCATAAATTTTACTGCTAAATGACAAATATCGGCACAGTCATAGTCAAGCTGAATACAGCGGGTAAGTTTTTTAATGTTTTCTTCTTTTAAACATGCATGAGCACAATGTGAACATGCAACTGCGCAGGCATTACAGGCATCAATACACTCTTGAAATTTTTCATGTGACATATTTCCCTCAGATTTAAGTTTCTTATTTTCTGTATAAAACTCATTAAACAGGCTATTGTTTGCATTACAAAATTTCAGGTCATTATTATAAAAATAATGTGCGGCTCTCTGTACGTTATTTTATGGGTTAAAGGAGAGAACTGTTTTTACACTGGGTGATTAGGAAAAACTGTAACTTTTTTAGGAACAAACACTGAAAAAAAAGATTGAAATTAAAAGGATGTCTATTGGAATATCCAAGTTTTACACCGAATAAAAATCTAATGTGAGAAATAGCATTTTGAAATAATAATTCAGCATTTAAAAGGTTTTTTAAAATAGAGAAAAAGAGAGCTGGTCTGAATTTTCTAAGTAGACCATTAGTTAATAATCAATTTAAAAATAAGAGAGAGTTATGAAGATCTATGTAAAGAACATGGTTAGTAAAAGCTGCATTCTATATGTGAAAAATTCGTTAGAGGAGCTAGATATCAACCCGATTAAAGTTAGCTTAGGCGTATTTATTACTGATGGAGATTTAACCGGTGATCAATTGGTTAAACTTAATAGAAAGCTAGAAAAGGCAGAGTTAGAACTCTGCGAGAAAAAAGAAGTTCAGCTTTCCGAAAAAATTAAACATGCAGTAATTGATTATGTCCACAACATTGACGAAAAACCCTATCAAAATTTTTCTGATATTTTGAGTGAAAAATTAGGCTATAGTTATAATTATCTTTCTAACGTATTTTTTAAGCAAAACTGTGTAACTATTCAACAGTATGTAATTCGGGTAAAAATTGAAAGAGTAAAAGAGCTATTAATGATGGGTGAACATTCACTAACTGAAATTTCATACAGGCTCCAATACAGCAGTTGTGCACATCTTTCAAATCAGTTTAAAAAAGTAATGGGATTAGCTCCTTCAAAGTATAAAAAGCTAAAAGGCACAGGGAGATTAAGTCTTCAAGAGGTATAGGAAGCAACTGAATTTAGAAAAAAAGAGCACTAATATATTGAGGTGCTCTTTTTTTTATAATAAATGAAGTTATTGCAAAATTTTTCTATTCATATGTAATACAATTCTCGTTCTGTAAATCAACATTACGCTGTAAAAAGATTAGGAGAAAATTTATTTATGGAAGGGTATTCAAGGGGTTCTTCTTTCGGCAGGTTAAGGTTAGTGAAAAAACCGGCTGTTAAAGATGTGAATAGTGGAAATAAAAAGACGACTGCAAATAGAACAGCAGAAGGCGAATTAAGTTCAGAGTTGTTTTATAACCACTATTCATACGCGAAATTTATCCATTCTTATGTGAAGCATGTCAATACATTGCGCCACTTTCAGGACAACTGTAGAAACTGGGGTAACCTCCGGTTGCTTTAACCCACAAATGAAGTGAGTTTTAATTCAGCTTCAAAAACAGCACTGAAAAGATGATTTAAAAAGGCAAATAGTCTTCTGACGTGAGATTTTGCACTTTTTTTTCATTTAAATTAATGCCCTTCAATCAGATGCTAAGTAGATTAATTTGCAGAAGTGAATAATTTTTTTAAATTAACAGCCGTATATATGGCTATTTCGGAGATCATTGTGCCACCCATTTCGGAGGATGTTGTGCCAGTCGTTTCGGAGATCATTGTGCCATTTAGGTAGTTGGTCTTCAAACGATTTCACTCCGTGGGAATCGCTTCGCTCGGAACGGCCGTCATT
>JBGTFX010000116.1:0-9628 GCA_041747055.1 Balneolaceae bacterium | reverse complement strand
GCTCTGATCAAATACAATTAATTCCCTATACTTTTGTTGATGCCGGTAATACATTCCTTGGGTTTACAGATTTTGATCCATTTAACGTAAAACGGGCTGCTGGATTTGGCGCAAGAATATTCTTGCCAATCTTAGGATTAGTTGATCTGAGTTATGGTTATAGATTAGATGGAACGGCTCCATCTTTAGAAAGTGCAACAGGTTTACGCTCCGGAGAGTGGGAATTTCTGTTTAATATAGGTGCACCATTTTAAATGAAAAGGTCAATCCCGATACTCATTTTCGCACTTTGTGTTAGCTCTTCAACAGCTTTCGCACAGAATCAAAAAATTGGGTTTATTGATTCTGATATTATTATGGAAAACATGCCTGAGTATTTAGGGATTGAGCAGCGTTTGAAATTGCTTAGTGAGGGATGGGAAAATGAAATTAGGGAAATCGAAAACGAAATTAATAATTTGGAAGAAGATTTTGCTGCTCGGGAAATTCTCTTTACAGATGAAATGAGAGAAGAAAGACGGAATGAAATTCTCAATCTACAAAGAAACCGCGATGAATTAGTACGTGAAAAATTTGGTCCTGAAGGAGAGTATTTTAGAACACAACAAGATCTATTAGCTCCAATTCAAAGACAAATCTTTCAAGCAATAACGATCGTAGCAGATAGGGAAAATTATGATTTTGTATTCGACATAGCTGAGGATACCCGATTTTTGTTCACAACTCAGCAATGGAATATAACTTTAAATGTAATGTTAGAACTAGAATTAAATGTTGATTCTTTAAGTAATTAACAAAAAAAAATTATAACTTTTTGCGGCTAAATAAATAACAAATATATCATGAAAAAACTATTTCTAGTATCATTGATTACACTTTTACCGGTGATGGTCAGTGCACAACTTAAAGTTGGTATAATGAGTCCCGATCAGGTTTTGGATTCACTTCCCGAAACATCTCAGGTACAGAGTGAACTCGAAGCATTTGTACAGGAAAGGGAGTTGTCATTCGAAAGATCTTACCAAAATTATATTGAGAAGATGACTAACTATTCTGAAAGAATGGAAGCAGGAACACTCAGTAATAATGAGCAAGCTTCATTAGAGGAAGAACTTCAGGATTTGGAAGAAGAGCTCAATAGCCTTCAAAACAGAATTGAACGACAGATCAGACAAAGACAAAATGAATTGTTTAGTCCTTTACTTAATAGAGTAGAATCAGCCATGGAAACAGTATCAATTGAATTAGGGCTCGATTATGTACTTAATAAAACAGCAAGCACCGGTGATCCTATTGTCTACTATGCCTCAGATCGCGGAATTGATATTACCGAACGTGTTATCGAACATCTTAAAAATAACTAATACTGATATACAACCATTATGAAATTATCAACCACACTTCTTTTTACCGCACTAATAGCATTGTCTTCATTAATGGCTGCTCCTGTAGTACAAGCTCAGGATATGAAAATTGGGTTTGTAGATCCAAGAGCAGTATTAGAAAGAATGCCTGAAATGAGAGCTGTTCAGCAACGCCTTCAAAACTTTGCAGAACGCAAACAGAATGAATTGACTACCAAAGAAAGAGAGCTTCAGACCGAATTTGAGCTCTATCAACAAAAAGTTGGAGTGATTTCTGAAAGCGCCAGACAATCTGAAGAAGAGCGTTTAACTCGATTGGATCAGGAATTCAGACAGTTGCAAAGTCAGGCTCAGCAGGAAATGGCACAACGTCGTCAGGAATTAATGACACCTCTGTTAGACCAAATACAGTCAGGAATTAATGCTGTTTCTGAAAGAATGGGATTGGACTATGTACTAAATACAACGACCGCCCAGGGAGATGTAATCATACTTTATGTATCAGAAAAAGTGCAACGTGAGTTCGATATTACAGATGCTGTAATGTCTCATCTGGAAATTTAAGACATATAAATTAGGTTCAATTTTAAGGCAGCTCTGATTTATTTCAGGGTTGCCTTTTTATTTTACATTTTTCTTTCTGTTTCTGATATAATCCTCAAAAATATACCCGCCAAGTTCATTCAGTGATGAGTAATAAGCTCTTCCCTTGTTTGCGTCTGTGAGTTCCCGTACAAAATTTTGCAGATATGGATCACGCGCTATCATGAATGTAGTAATATCGATGTTCTCTCTCCGGCATTTCACTGCTTCATCCAGTACTTTGTTTACTATTTTTCGATCTAATCCCATGCTATTTTTATACATTCTTCCCTGATCCAGCATTGCAGAGGGCTTTCCATCGGTTATCATAAATATCTGTTTGTTAGAAAATTTCTTTCTCTGCAAAATATATCGTGCCATTTGCAGTGCCTGTAAAGTGTTGGTGTGATAAGGCCCTACCTGGAGGTATGGGAGATCTTTTACTTCTATTTTCCAGGCTTCATTTCCAAAGGCTACTATGTCTAAAGAATCTTTTTCAAAATTATCCATAATTAATTCAGACAAAGCCATTGCAACTTTTTTAGCAGGTGTGATGCGATCTTCACCATATAAAATCATAGAGTGACTAACATCAATCAGAAGTACTGTGGATGCAGATGTGTAATGATCGGTATTGTACACTTCGAGATCGGACTCTCGTAGATTAAACTGATCGAGTGAACTATGCCGTAACATATTCATCATTGTCCCAACGCTGTTTATTTGGCTTATATCGTCGCCGGGCTTCCAGCTTCGTGACTCAGGTTGCCTCTCCAGACCACGGCCGGTATGTGCTGTTTTATGTTGCCCGGCACCACCTTTCCGAAGTTGACTAAAGATTTCTTCTAATGATTTTTTTCGAATACTGCGGTTTGTTTTCGAAGTGGGCATCATTACGGATTGTGCTTCATCAAACTTTACATAGCCGCGTTCTTTTAGCTCATCTATAAAATCTCCCATTCCAAATCCGTCATCAAACTGATCCGTGATTTTATATTCGTTATCAATATCATTCAGCCACTTCAGAGCTTGAGAAACATTCCCACCCGAAATAGTCAGCAATTCCTGAAACAGATCAAACATTGTTTTAAAAGGTGAATCAACACTTTTCTTATTAAATCTGTCGTCCCACTCTACATATTTAAAATGCATATCGGCTATAAATAAATTTTTTCGGTGTTACCTACTCTAATAAATAACCATAACCTACCACAAATCATTGCAAGGATTTTTCTGAAATTAACAGAACGAGTGTTTACATTCTTGAACCGAGAAGTATTGTGCTATTTAACGATGAAATCCGGGTATAAATTTCCGAAGTAGTAAAACTGAATGGAAGATAGATATCACTTTGAAAATATCCTTTGGAAGGAGGGATATAAACGAATTATGGGTCTTGATGAAGTGGGCAGGGGATGTCTTTCAGGTCCGGTTGTGGCTGCAGGCGTGATATTAAACCAGGGGAAAACACTGCCATTTGATATAAGAGACAGCAAAAAAATTGGTCGGGAGGATCGTGAAGAATTTGCTGAAATCATCAAACAAGAAGTTCTTTTTTGGTCGATTCAAAAATGCTCACCTGAAGAGATTGATACAATCAACATATTAAATGCATCTATAAAAGCGATGTTGAAATGTGCAGATCACACCACTGCCAAACCGGATTATTTATTAGTGGATGGTAATCGATTTGGATCTACCCTGATGCCTCATAAATGCATTATCAAAGGAGATGATAAATCCGCATCTATAGCCGCTGCATCTATTTTGGCGAAGGTGTATCGGGATAAGTTAATGCGTCAGCTTCACGACAAGTTTCCGCACTATGGCTGGCATAAAAATGTAGGTTATCCAACAAAACTACATTTTAAAGGATTGATTAATCACGGTTTTACAGAACATCATCGTCGGAGTTTTAAACTTCGAACCGAAAAGGTGTATAAATCACCTGTAGATGCTGAATGATCGTTTGTAGAGGTCTAGATTCAAGCAAATGGCAAGCATAATTGTGTTGGCAAGAAAAGCTGATCCCCCATAGCTGACAAAGGGTAACGGAACCCCCATGATTGGTAGAACTGCCGTAGCACTTCCAATATTTACAATAAAGTGGGTGAAATACATAAAGGTGACGCTAACAATTACAAGTTGTGCAAAAGGGTGTTTGTGCACACTTGCCATGCTTAGTAGTTTTAAGAAAAGAAGAACATAGAGCAATAGAACAGACCCGGCACCCAAGAATCCAAATTCCTCACCGATAACACAGTATATAAAATCGGTCCATTGTTCGGGTAAAAATCGCAATTGGGTTTGAGTCCCCTCTAAAAATCCTTTGCCATGGAAACCTCCGGAGCCAATAGCTGTTTTTGCCTGAAGAACATTCCATCCCGCACCCTGTGGGTCTAGTGTTGGGTTCACAAAAGCTTCAACTCGTGCCCGCTGATGTGGCTGAAGCACTTGGTTTAAGCCGACCTCCGCACCAATTATCACGACTATTCCTAATACGAGGGAGGATAAGCTTAGCCAGGTCCGGCTCTGTATCAAAAAAATGATAATGGTGATGATAATCATCGCTGCAATTCCGTACACTAATCCAATCACTGAAAAATATCCTATTATCGCCGGTGATATCATGAGCAGAGAAATTCCATAGGAAAGTCCTGACCAAAAAAGAACAACGGGGATGAGTGTGAGGATTACAAGTGCAGTTCCCGTATCATTTTGCAGCATAACTATTCCGGCCGGAACCAGAATCATAAGAACGGTTATTAGCGCCGTCTTTATATTGTCTACAGAGATATCTCTTCTGTGAGTTAAGTAGTTAGCTACAGCAAGTAATGTGGCGAGCTTAAGGAATTCACTAATTTGTAACCGCATTCCAATAATGGATAGCCATCGTCTTCCACCACCAACTTCAATACCAATAAAAATAGTTATGATGGCAAGAATAATACATAAACCATAAATGATATAGGCTAAGGCTTGAAACGCCCTGGGACTAATGAATTGAATCCCAATAAGTACTGCCAGCGATATGCCTATCCAAATTAATTGGCGATCGAAATTTCCCTGGATATAAGCCGGTAGAAATTCAGCAACAGGTCCTTGTGTCGCACTATAAATTGCAAAAAGTCCTATAGTGAAGAGTCCCACCCAGATAAAAATTACTGACCAGCTTAAGTCTTTGAAATTTAACATCATTGTGGATCCTCCACCACCGGAACCCGGGGGGTAAAGTTTAATACATAATTTTTAACATGTTGCCTCGAAATTTGTCCGGTGATATACTGTTCAATTAACAGTCCCGCAATTGGAGCTGCAGAAATTGATCCAAACCCGGCATTTTCAATTAAAACAGCAATGGCAATTGTTGGATTATCATAAGGGGCATACGCGATAAACCATCCGTGATTTAATCCATGTGGATTTTGTGAGGTTCCTGTTTTGCCGGCTACTCCTATACCTAAATTATCGAGATTTGCGTAAAAACGTCCACTTCCTTCAATAGTAACGCCACGCATACCTTCCTGCACCACCCGCAAATGATTCGGTGATATCCAATCAATTTTATGTCTTTCCGGATTTGTATAGCTGATTGAATTATCACTATTTCGAATTGCGGAAACGAGGTGTGGCTGAACTTTATACCCGCCGTTTGCTATGCTTGAAACAGCAACAGCCATTTGTAGTGGAGATAATGAAACCATTCCCTGTCCCACGCCCAGGCTCATTAAATCACCCACTCCCCAATACCTGCCGGCGAATGTAGTATTCATATAGGTGCTATCCGGCATAATGCCGTCACGTTCAGAGGGTAAGTCAATGTTATTTCGAACTCCTAGTCCGAAATCTTTCATTTTCTCAGACCAGCTGTTTAGATGTCCGTTGGATGCAATTTGATCCATCATCCAGAAGAAATAGGTATTACTGGATTTAGTAAGTGCTTTTTTCAAATCATAATTTCCAGGATCTGCCAAATCACCATATTGTCGTCCACGCCTATAATAACCCGGGTTATAAATTTGCGTGTTTGGAGTAATTAAGCCACTATTAAGCCCATATAATCCCATGAAGGGTTTAAATGTGGATCCCGGAGGTTGACGAGACGATATTGCACGATTGAAAAGAGGTGTAAGTGAATCAGTATTTACCTGTTGCCAATATTCATTGTCAATTCTGCCTGATAATTTTCGTAAATCATATTGCGGTGCACTTACCATAGTTAAAATCTCTCCGGTATTAGGATCCATCGCAACAAGTCCACCTTTTTTGTTAACCATTAACTCTTCTGCCAGGGCTTGTAAATCAGCATCAAGAGTAGTAATTAAATCTGATCCCTTAATTGGAGCCTCATTAAGACTTCCGCCATCATAGCTGTCAAGTATCTGTCCATAAGCATTCACACGAAGGTAGTTTGTTCCTCGGTCTCCTTTTAAGTAATCTTCGTAGACCATTTCAATGCCACTTCTGCCCACTTTATCTCCCAAAAGCATTCTTGATTCACCATTTTGTGATGATAAAAATTGCTCCCTTGTAGGTTCTCTCAAGTAACCCATAATATGGGATGCAGTAACATCTCCGGGATAATTTCTTTTGCTTTCAATTTGATGGCCAATACCCGGTAAACGCCATATATTTTCTTCAATATTCGTAAAAACTTCGAACGATACTTCTGTAAATAGGCGTGAAGGTCTGTGCCATGAAAATTGCTGAGCCAATAAAACACGCTGCATAACAGCCTCTTCATCCATTTCAAGCAGCTCAGCTAATAAGGGCAAATTTCCCACTTTAAACTGTGCAGGAGTAACAGATATGGAATAGATCGGTTGATTTTCAACAAGAATAGTTCCATTACGATCGAGAATTAAACCTCGTGCAGGATTCACATTATCCATTCTTATGGAATTTCGCTGACTAAGAGGCTCATATTTTTCATGATCCAGTATCTGGAGCTGGAAAATTCGTCCAAACAACACAAGAAACCCAATAACTACAATAGCTTGCAGAATCCTGATTGATTTTTGAGTTTGTTGAGCTTGACGGGTATTATGGGACATAGGGTTAATTATCTGTTCTTACAAGATGCAAGAAACTGCCTAAAATAGCTGTAAATAAACTACCGGCAATGAGCAAACTAAATACGATGAAATCACTTGCATAAACATCAGAGAATGAACTAACGATGTAAAGAAATAAATTATGCAAAAAAGATGCTGCTAATACAATCAGAAAAATTTGCCAGATCAGAAATCGATTTTCAGTGGTCCTATTTAAAAAATGGTGAAACATGAATACCAAAAGAGTTTTAGAGAACATG
The DNA here is from genome assembly GCA_041747055.1 of Balneolaceae bacterium. Taxonomy (GTDB): domain Bacteria; phylum Bacteroidota; class Rhodothermia; order Balneolales; family Balneolaceae; genus SW132. Next base: position 2,368 of record JBGTFX010000116.1, on the reverse strand, counting down.
TTAAGTCCCCATAAATCTGTAAGAGAATCTTGAAATAATCCCAGTGCGCCTGCAAAAAGAATGCATTTGGTTCTATCTTCTTTGGTGCATAGCCAAAGGATAAATAAAAGAATCAGATCAGGTTCGGCACCAAATATTTTAAGATGGCGCAGTAAAATGATTTGTATTGCAACAATTCCAATTCCTATAAGTGCCAGGCGAATATTATCAGAACGTATCAAAATAATTCTCCCTGCTCTATTTGAAGTTCCTGAATTGTAGAATCGGGTTCAAATTTTAGGATAAAAGCTTCCGACAGAGTGAATAAATCAGCAAATGCCCGTAAATAAACAATCTGGGTTTCAACACCGTTTCCCGGTTCAACCCTGATAACTTCGCCAATTGGAATTCCCTGTGGATATTGATTGCTGTATCCCGAGGTTTCCACCAACTGACCCACTTCAATAGGAATCGTCTGTGGAATATGATTTAGTACTAACTCCCTGTTACCCGGTGCTTGCCATGAAACAATACCATAAGCTCGTGAACCTTCAACTCTGGCACTAACCCTGAACAACGAATTGGAATAGGGGAGAACTTGTGCAAATTTATCGTTGGTAATAATCACCTGGCCAATTAATCCATCAGAATTGATAACCGGCATGCCAATTTTTACTCCATCGGAAGTGCCTGCATCAAGTGTTAACCAATTACTTAACCCAATGAGCTCTTTTGCCACCACATTAACGGGAACTACAGGATGGCGTTCATTCTGTTGTAATTCCAATAAATCTCTTAATACCCGATTTTGTTGTTCAATTGAACGAACACGGCTCAACTCATCTTGCAGGAGTACATTTTGCCGCTGCAGATATGTGTTTGTAGTAAGAGCCTGGCGATAGACACGAATGTTAGATAGAGGTTTTTCGAGATAGCTTAGAATGGTAATCGAAGCTTTTCTTGCATTTTCTAAACCTCCATCATGCCTGTTTACCATGATAGTAATGGCAATTAGAAGAATAAAAGCAGTTATGATGTAATCTTTAACATCTGTTACTCGTCGCATTCAAACTTTACAGGTCGTAGGTTAGGAAATCACAGTTCTGTAGTAATCTATGTCTTCTAAAATAGCACCGGTTCCTCTAACGACTGCCGTTAATGGATCCTCAGCAATATGGACAGGAAGATCGGTGGTTTCCATAATGAGTTTGTCGAGATTTTTTAAAAGAGCACCGCCACCGGTTAACATAATTCCGCGATCTAATATATCGGCAGAAAGTTCAGGAGGAGTTTGTTCAAGTGACTTCGTAATAGACTCAACAATTGTATTTACAGATTCGGAAATAGCTTCACGGACATCTTTTGAAGTTACCTGACGGGTTCGGGGAACTCCATTTACCAGATCACGCCCTTTGGTGATCATTTCAAGTTCTTCGTCTAAAGGAGCGGCACTGCCAATTTCACACTTAATCTTTTCGGCAGTACGTTCACCAATTAATAAATTATGGTTTCTTCTAAAATAGTTGATGATGTCTTCATTGAGTTCATCACCACCTAAACGAACAGATTGAGCATAAACAACTCCTGAAAGAGCAATGACGGCAATTTCAGTTGTCCCGCCACCGATATCAACAATCATGTTGCCGACAGGTTCGTGTACGTCTAATCCTATACCAATTGCTGCGGCCATCGGCTCATCGACTAGATATACCTCCTTGGCACCTGCATGTTCCGCACTATCACGAACAGCTCGTCGCTCTACTTCGGTAATTCCACTGGGTACACATACCACCATTTGACGCGTGGTGGAATACCATTTTACTTTAACCTTCTTTATCATACCGCGAATCATCTGTTCGGCAACTTCAAAATCGGCAATAACTCCATCACGCAAGGGACGAACAGTACGAATGTTCTTATGCGTCTTTTCGTGCATTAAGCGGGCTTCATGACCGGTTGCCACAGGATCTCCCTGATTGTTTAGAGCCACAATAGAGGGTTCATTTAAAACAATACCTTTATCTTTTGCGTAAATAAGAGTGTTTGCCGTTCCTAAATCGATTGCAATATCAGTGTATAAAAAATCGAAAAGTCCTTTCTTATTCTGAGCTTTCTTTGATTCTTTTCTGGTTTGAGTATATATATCGGACATCTAATACGGTGGCTGTATGTTAAATTTTGATCATATGAAAATACAAGATTGTAACTCTATTTGCGAACTCAAGTTATTTAATTTTAGATAATTAAATTCATTGGTGTCCGGTTAAAAATGAACACAATCAAATTAAGAATCTTCTTGTATAATTAAAGCCAGTTTTATCGAGGTTGGGATTTTAGAACCCCTTCTACTGGAAAAGCATGAGTTGATCTGGCGGTTTCGTGGTTAAAT
>JBGTFX010000115.1:0-10627 GCA_041747055.1 Balneolaceae bacterium | reverse complement strand
AAGGGGCTCATTTTTTGAACGCGTAGCGAAATATAGAGGGGTGTTCACATTTTAAAATTACTTAATACATGATACCTAATACCCAATACTCTTTATCTAAATCCCAACTATGGTCTTGGCTTGAAGAAGTCATTGACCCGGAGATCCCTGTGCTGAATGTAGTGGAAATGGGTATTGTACGTGATGTCTTTTTTGAGAATGATGAAGTGACTGTAAAGATCACCCCGACCTACTCCGGCTGTCCTGCGATGAATGCGATTGAAATGGAGATTCAAAAAAAACTGAAGGAAAAGGGAGTAGAAAATTTTAAAGTCCTAACCGATTTTAAAGAGAGCTGGACTACCGATTGGATGACCGATCATGCCAAAAAGAAGCTGAAAGAGTACGGCATTGCCCCTCCTACTGAAACGGATTCCGATGATGATTTTCTCACAAATCTAAAAGGATCCCAAAAAATCATACCCTGTCCATATTGTGACTCAATGGATACAAAACTGCAAAGTGAATTTGGGTCAACTGCCTGTAAATCTCTATATTATTGTAACGGATGTAACCAGCCATTCGAACATTTTAAATGTATATGATTTAATTTAAGCCCATAATTCTCTCCGATGTCACTTATTCTTAAAGATGTTAATGACAGCGTACTAATTCTTACTTTAAATCGTCCCGAAAAGTACAATAGCTTTACGGAACCGATGGCGATTGAACTTCAAGAGGCGTTCGATGAAGCAAAATCGGATGATGTTCGCTGTGTAATTTTAAAAGCCAATGGCAAAGCTTTTTGTGCGGGCCAGGATTTACCGGAAGTAGTGGAACGGGCAAAAGATGAGAACTACACACTGGCTGATACTGTTGAAACGACCTATAACCCAATTGTTCGCGCTATTCGAAACTTAGAAAAACCGGTAGTCTGTGCGGTGCAAGGAACAGCCGCCGGTGCAGGAGCAAATCTTGCTTTTGCTTGTGATATCATAATCGCTTCCCACGAAGCCATGTTTGTACAGGCATTCAGTAAAATTGGATTGATTCCGGACAGCGGCGGTACTTTTTTCCTCCCCCGGCTTGTAGGACTCGCACAGACCAATGCAATGTATCTGCTAGATGAAAAAATTACCGCTGACAGAGCCGTAGAAATGGGCCTTATCTATAAATCTGTTACACATGTAAATCTTGAGAACGAAGCGCTTGAAATCGCCAAAAAACTTGCTGAAATGCCAACAAAGGGATTTGGTCTCTATAAAAAAGCTATAAATCATTCTTTTGAAAACAGCCTTGATGAACAGCTAAATCTTGAATCTGACCTGCAATGTGAAGCCGGTAAGACAGAAGATTACAATGAAGGGGTATCTGCATTTTTAGAGAAAAGAAAACCGGATTATAAGGGTAAGTAGTGTAGTTGAAACTATATAAAAGCGACCTGACTGCATTTCCGGTGTATTTCCGGATTCTGTCAGCGTTGGCTGCAGGACTAAAATAACCCCTAATGATTCTTTCCGAATCTCAACGCTGTCAGATTCTGTGGGTGCTGACAGGTTTCTACCGACATTTTTACTTACAGTGCTAGTCCGGAACCAATACAATTTTATCAAGCTCTGTTCCTTCAACGCTTTTTTTTAATCTTCTGTCAAACGTATAAAGAACTGCTCGTTCACGAAAGGCCAAAGCCACAAATAACGCATCATAAAATGTAATTGGGTATTGAGTCGAAAGCTCGAATGCCAGATCTTCTAACTCTTTATAGAGTTTAAAGTGCAAGCCTATTTTATCAAGATTACTTCTTCTGTCTCTTCCAACTTTTGCAGTTATATAACCGGCTCTTACCTTCTTCGTAATATTTAATAAAAACTCAATTTTGAGATAATCAGGTGCATAAAAAAATCTTTCCTTTTGTAATAGGTTTACAGCAATATCTGAACCCGGTTCTCTAAAAAACCATTTTGTGACGACAGAAGTATCAACAACATTCATTATCGTTGTCTGTCATTACTGATTTCCTCACTACTATCCGGGAATTCCTTACCCGACGCTTTGTATTCTCTCTGCAATTCTTGAACCATTTCAATTGCCCTGTCCTGTTTTACACCGGAATGCATTTCCAACATTTCTTTTAACTCCTCCTGCAATGATCGATTTTTACACTTAGCCTGTGCTTTTAACCGATCAAGGGTTTCTTTTTCTATATTTCGTATAAGTATGTTTGGCATGACTAAACCATAATTTATTATTGATATCATAATGATATCAATAAATTCCCAAATTTTCAATACATGGGTTTTGCCTTTCGATTGCTTATTTTTGGACCGCATACATATGAATTAAAAATCAACAGATGGGTTTGGATAAAAACAGTACAGTAGGAATTATTGGAGCAGGAACAATGGGCAGCGGAATTGCACAAATTGCAGCTACTTTTGGACACGAGGTTTTTCTTTTTGATGCATTCCCGGATCAGCTTAAAAAATCGAAAGAAGGACTCGAAAATATCCTGAACCGTCAGGTTGAAAAAGAGCGAATGAGTCAGAAAGAAGTGGACGGAATTCTTTCACGCATTCATTTTGTGGATCACCTTACCGATTTTAATAAATGTGGCATCGTTTTAGAAGCCATCATCGAAGATCTGCAGATCAAACAGGATCAGTTCGCACGGCTTGAAGCCATAGTATCTAAAGATTGTATTCTTGCCACCAACACCTCCTCCCTTTCCATCGCTGCCATCTCATCAAGCCTGGATAATCCGGAGCGGTTTCTGGGTATTCACTTTTTTAATCCTGCACCGTTAATGAAATTGGTTGAAATTATTCCGGGAATTTCCACAGATCAAGCAGTGCAAAAAAGTGCCCGTAAATTAATTGACAGCTGGAAAAAAACAACGGTTCTTGCATCCGATACTCCCGGTTTTATCGTAAACCGTGTTGCTCGTCCTTTTTACGGGGAAGCACTTCGAATTTACGAGGAAGGAGTAGCCGACGCCGCTACAATCGACTGGGCAATGAAAGAGATTGGCGGGTTCAGAATGGGACCTTTTGAGCTGATGGATTTAATCGGTCATGATGTAAACTACAAAGTAACCGAAACCGTCTTTAAAGAATTTTATTATGATCCAAGGTTTAAGCCCTCGTTTGCCCAGAAGCGATTGGTTGAAGCTGGCCGGTTGGGAAGAAAATCAGGCATAGGATTTTATCAATATGGAGAAGGAGCTAATAATCCTGAGCCTGTTAAAAACCAACAAATGGGCGAAAAAATCTTCCATCGCATCCTCGCTATGTTGATAAACGAAGCGTGTGATGCAGTTTTCATGAATGTAGCCACGATAGAGGACGTGGATCTTGCCATGACAAATGGTGTAAACTATCCAAAAGGCCTGTTAAGATGGGCAGATGAATTAGATCCATCCGTTGTTTTGGATTGGATGAGTGCCCTGCAAGTGGAATATCGGGAAGATCGATATCGCCCAAACCCATTGCTGAAACGTAAAGTCAGAAATGGTGAAAAATTCTATGGATAAACCAGATCAAAATTATCCATCACAAATAGTTCATCACCTTCTAAAGAACGATCCTTTTAGTCAGTGGATGGAAGTTGAGATCTTAGAAGTAAAAGAGGGATTCTGCAAAATAAGATGTTTTGTTCGGGATGAGATGGTAAACGGATTTTATGTAACCCATGGCGGCATCCTGTTTTCATTGGCAGATACTGCCCTCGCCTTTTCAGCGGCCACGTTTGGAAGAGTTGCATTGGCACTGGACAATTCTATTTCATTTACCAAAAAAAGTACTGCCGGGAATCAGATAATTGCTACTTCAACATGCATCAACCTAACTCATAAAACAGGTGTGTTTGAATGCAAGATCACCAATTCATCTGAAGAATTACTGGCCATTATGAAAGCAACTGTTTACAGAACCAGTGAAGAGTTCAACGTTTAAATTTTTGGTGAGATTAATTGTATTCGTTGTTAATTGATGAAACGAGTAACTTTTCTATTTATACTCCGTAATGCTACAGTAACTAAATAAAGGTTATGGGTTTAAAAAACGAGACAAAATCATTTTATCGCGAGTATGTTTCCGGAATGAGCTCTCAGCAGCTCGGAAAAGAATTACACGCAGATTCAGACAGGCTTAAAAAGCTGTATAAAGATGCCATCAGGGAACAGAACCCAAAGGTTTCAGAAGATGAAATTCCGGCTTTTCAAAAGTTTTTAAGTGTACTAGGTGCATTAACAAAGCGTCTCAATCCGGTACGAAGGCTTGTCTTCGGAATCTCTTTGGTCCTATTTGTCACCTATTATTTCTTCTCATTCATTGGGTTAGCAGGACTAATCTATCATCCACTTCTTTTACCCATTTCATTTATAGCGATGCTGGTTATTCTCATGATTGAACTGCTTGAAAAATCAGATGTGCAGCAAGAGCTGAATTTTGCAAGAGATATTCAGTTAAGCCTTCTCCCGGCATCCAGCGTGAAACGAGATTCCATTGAATCCTACTCATTTGCCGCTACAGCTCAGGAAGTTGGAGGTGACTACGTTGATGTTATCAATACCGAACAAGGCACGTATGTTATCATTGCAGACGTTTCCGGTAAAGGAATGAGTGCGGCCTTGTATATGGTAAGAATTCAGGCATTGGTTCACTTGTTAATCAACAAGTTACATCCTTCACCAAAGGAGCTTTTTCTTGAATTAAACGAGTATATCAAATCAAACAAGTCGGATAAGACATTTGTGACGGCTTGTGCTGCTTTTTTCCCCATCGATGAAAATTATTTCTCCTTTGCCCGTGCAGGACACAATCAGCCCATTTTCTATAGCCGAAAAATGGATTCTACTTTTCAGCTTAAGACAGACGGATTCGCCTTGGGAATGACATCCACTAAAATTTTGCAAAAACAAATGGTAGAGAAAAAATTTCAGTTTGAGAAGGGAGACAGTATTCTCTTTTATACTGATGGACTTACAGAGGCACGAAATAATAAGGGTGAAGAGTATGGTATCGAGAGGCTTGATGGACTTTTATCCATTTATGGATCCCTTCACTCCAAAACAATTTCACAAAAGATCCAATCCTCAATAGAGTCATTTATGGGAGATGAAAAGCCTTTGGATGATATTACTTTTACCACGGTTCATAAAAATGAACCCATCAAAAAAACAACCGGGTAAATGATGCTCTTTTAGGTAAGATACACAACTGAAAAGATACCCGTCTGACGGCTTTGGTAAAATCTTTATATAATATTCTAACTATTAGCTCGTCTGACGGGTGTTTTATGCCATCAAAAACTTAGCCGGCAAGTTTTTCGCCCTCATCAACAATTCTCTTAACCGTAATCCCAAGATGTTCATAAACCTGTTCGAATGGAGCAGATTCTCCAAATCGATCTATACCAATCGCTACCCCTTCACTGCCTACCCATTTGTGCCATCCAAAAGTAGCAGCGGCTTCAACGGAAATACGATTTCTAATATCAACCGGAAGAACTTCATCTCTGTACGCCTGAGCCTGTGATTCAAACAGCTCCCAACATGGTAAACTAACTACACGTGTAGCAATGTTTTTCTCTTCAAGTTTCTCAGCTGCTTCAAGCGTAATTCCTATTTCTGATCCTGTAGCAATTAATATTAACGAAGGTTTACCGGATGAAGCTTCTTTAAGAATATATCCACCTTTTTCAGTACCTGAAGCTTTCCCATAGACAGATCTATCAAGTGTTGGTAAGTTTTGTCGGGTCAATACTAATAATGATGGGCCTTCTGAATTTTCAATTGCTGCTTTCCAGCTGTAGGCAGTTTCGTTGGCGTCTGCAGGACGGAAAACTGCAACATTAGGTGTTGCCCGAATGGCAGCTAAATGTTCAATAGGCTGGTGGGTTGGACCATCTTCACCCAAACCAATACTATCGTGAGTAAACACAAAAATTGAAGGGATTTTAGAAAGTGCTGCAATTCGGATGGAGGGTTTATTATAATCTGAAAAAACCAGGAAGGTTCCTCCAAAGGGAATTATCCCGCCATGAAGTGCCATACCGTTTAAGGCGGCACCCATAGCATGTTCACGAACTCCGTAATGGACATTTCGTCCTTTATAATTTCCTTTCTGAAATATGCCTTTTCCGCTCATTTCAGTATTGTTACTTCCGGTCAGGTCCGCAGAGCCTCCAACAAGATTAGAGATATGATCGGCTAACTCATTTAAAACTGCACCGGACGCTTTTCTGCTCGCCATTCCTTTATTGTCAGCAGCAAACTCGGGAAGAATTTCATCCCAATTCTCCGGCATTTTACGGCTTACAAATGTATTAAATCCTACTCCATCAACAGGATGAACCTTCTCATATTCTGCTAACCGATTCTTCCAGGCATCTTCAAATTTCCGTCCTTTTTCTACAGCTTTTTCAAACTCAGCTTTAACATCATCAGGAATAAAGAAAGATTCAGCATAATTCCACCCAAGTTCCTCTTTCGTTAGTTTAATTTCATCTACACCCAATGGCGCACCATGAGAGTCAGCGGTTCCTGCTTTATTTGGACTTCCAAAACCTATTGTGGTGATACATTCAATTAGTGAAGGAGTATCTGTTTTTTGAGCTTTTAAAATTGCTTCTTCAATTTGTTTATGATCGTGTCCATCTACTCTCTGTACATCCCATCCATAGGCTTCAAATCGCTTACGTGTATCATCGGTAAACGAAAGGTCTGTAGATCCATCAATAGAAATTTGATTTGAATCATATAGGTAAATAAGTTTTCCTAATTTTAAATGTCCGGCCAGAGAAGCTGATTCGTGTGAAATTCCCTCCATTAAATCCCCATCACTTACTATTGCATACGTGTAGTGATCAACTAGGTTGAAATCATCTTTATTAAACGTTTCAGCCATAAACAGTTCAGCCATAGCCATCCCAACACCGGTACCAAAACCTTGACCTAAAGGGCCTGTAGTGGTCTCAACACCGGGTGTCATTCCAAATTCCGGGTGACCCGGAGTAATGCTTCCGAGCTGTCTAAAATTTTTGATCTCATCAAGCGATACTTTATATCCGGTTAAATGTAGTAAAGAATAAAGAAGCATAGAGCCATGTCCGGCACTTAAAATAAAACGATCCCTGTCAAACCATCGTGGATTTTCGGGATTATGTTTCAAAAACTTTGTCCATAAAACATATGCAGCATCGGCCATACCCATGGGCATACCGGGATGACCGGAGTTTGCTGCCTGTACGGCATCCATAGAGAGAGTACGGATAGTATTTACACATTGTCGATCCAGGGTGGAAGCTTTGCTCATAGCTTTAGAGTGGTTTTTTATGGACATTTAATTTGATGTGTGAAGATAGATAAGATGTACCCTTTAGAAAAATAAAAGACAAAAAAAAAGCCACGCTATTCCGTGGCTTTTTTAAATATCATTTACGATTATTAACGTCCGGCTGATGCATAGCCTTCACACTTCAACTCAAACTCAAGTTCGTGTGATGCCGGATCAGAAAAATCTCCAAAATTTGCATTTTCAAATGCGCTACATGCATTTGATTTGTTTCCCAATCCTTTGTGTGCGGTACCCAGCTCAAAGTAAATTTTAGCTTGTTGTACAACGCCACCGGTTTCATATTGGAGAGCCTGATTTGCATGCTCGATAGCTTGAGACCAGTTTCCACGCATATTGTGAATTTCGGCAAGACGGTATTGAGCATCTGCTGATTGAGGATCATATTGTGCTACCCTTTCTAACAAAGCAATAGCTCTATTAATATTATTATTTTCTTTTAAGTTATTAGCTCTAAAAATTAATTCGCTTGCGGCTCCACTTCTTGCATTCTGAAGGGTTCGGTTGTCTCCGGTTCTTTCAGCATGTTCAATTGCTCTGTCGTAGTGCACTAAAGCACCATCAATATCTTCAGGGTTTTGTTTTTTAAAAACAACTCCTTTTTGATAGTGAGCAACTGCGTAATTAGGGTTTAGTGCTAAAGCAGCATCCAAACTTTCCATTGCATCTTCAAGATTATCTTGTCTGAATTCAACAACAGAGCGGATATAGTAGAGCTGTGGAATTGCTCTTGAAGCTTGATCTACAACTTGATCACTACCAAATTCTTCACCAGCCTCCAAGGAAGCCTTAAAGTCTTCTATAGCTCTATTAGCATTTGCAATAGTTCTCTCAGACTGAAAGGCACTATAAGTTGCTGAAGCACGGCTTGAATAAGCACGTGGAATTCTTTCTTCAATGCGCTGTATAATGTCTTCATCTTCTATTTCTTTCGCAATTTCAAGTGCTTCACGGTACATTTCAATTGCGTCAGTGAATTGTCTTGCGCTGGCAAGTTCCTGCGCTTCATTATATTTTGTTATTGCTTCGGCTCTCGGATCTTCCTGAGCATGAGATAGTTGAGTTATCCCAAACGCCAATGCAAACACTAGAAAGAAAGACAAAAGTTGGCTATAAGACTTCATGATTTAAGGGTTTATTTATGATTGCTAAAATTAAACGATGCTAAACTAACAAAAATTTTCTTTTAGTTTCCACAATACTGCATTAATTATTTAATCAAACTCTATTTAAGCTTAAAAGTTCCTAAAACGAAAAGTTGGGACTTGGCTTCTTCTTCTTATAAAAGTTACAAATGTACTCAACTGCTTCCTCATAATTATCGGTTAACATAAACAGATCAGTATCTTCTTCTGAAATCAAACCATCTGAAACCAACTTCTTTTCTATCCAGGTGGTAAGGCCTTCCCAATAATCCTTACCGATTAAAACGATGGGAATACGCTCAATCTTATTTGTTTGGATAAGAGTAAACGCCTCAAATAATTCATCCAATGTGCCAAACCCTCCCGGAAAAACAATAAAGCCCTGCGCATACTTCACAAACATTACTTTTCTTACAAAGAAATATTTAAAATTAATTTCGTATTTAGGATGAACATAATTGTTTAATCCCTGCTCGTGAGGTAAATCAATTCCTAATCCCACAGATTTACCACCTGCTTCTTTTGCTCCTTTATTTGCTGCCTCCATAATTCCAGGACCGCCTCCTGTTATCACACCAAATCCATTCTCTGATATCATTTTAGCCGTTTTAACAGCCATTCTATAATATTTATTATTCCTCTTCAGACGGGCAGATCCAAAAATAGATACACATGGCCCAACAAGCATCATCTTGTCGTAACCATCTACAAATTCGCCCATAATTTTAAAGACGCTCCACAAATCATCATTGCCTTTCTTCTCAAAGTGATCAGCGGGCATATCATTTTTATCGAAAAATTTCGGTACAGACATATTATTTGTTTGATTTAAGTGAAAATGATAAAGTAATACCCGGTGATGCATCAGCCATAATTGTTGGCCGAATTGTGCTGTTCATTGAAAGATCATCCGAGACATCGAAACTTCTCATATGTGCAAATACATACGCGTCAACACCATTCAACCCGTATGCCAAGGCCATTACCACAAGCATAAGATCACGTCGATTTCGTAAAGAATTACGGGTGCTCCGTAGCTCATTTGAGCTAACAAACTCTAATCTTTCCGGGGTTGGGCCAAATCTAAAGTCGGTATTTTCACCTCTTTCCGCATTATAAAATGCTGCACGATAATCATTATAATCTTGATGCAGTGTATATGCATAAAAACCTATTCCTGCAAACATTCCGTACACTATGGGCACTTTCCATGCCTGCCGGTTAACAATTTGTCCCCAACCGGGAATCATCAACGATTTAAAAAGAACGGATTTGGGTGATGGAAACTCTTCTGAATCTACTTCTTGATCTTGTTGAATTAAATTGATATTCCCGTAATATCGACTTTCCAACAGTGAATAATCTTTTTCGAGAAAATTTGTCTGTGCAAAGCTTGTGCTTTGAATAAGAAGTAAAAGAAGTACAAAACTAATCCGTTTCATCAAAAAGTTGGAGTAATCGTTCCAGGTCATCATTAGAGTAATATTCTATACGAATTTCTCCTCCATTTCTTTTCTGCTTGATGTTTACCTTTGTACTAAAACTATTTCTAAGTCGCTTTTCAATTTCATCAATAAAGGGTGTTGATGTCTCTTTTTTCTTTTTTGATGAAGAAGATTGCTCATTTTTTTTGTCCAGTTTTTTAACCAATTCTTCAGCCTGCCTTACCGACAAAGACTTCTTAATTATATTATCGAGTGCTTTTTTCTGATCTTTAGGGTTCTTTATATTGATAAGTGAGCGTGCATGGCCCATGGATATCTTCTCGTCTCTCAGTGCTGCCTGTATGAAATCCGGTAGCTGCAGAAGCCTCATCATATTCGTAACTGTGGTTCGGTTCTTACCTACCCGTTCAGCTACTTCTCCCTGAGTATATTTACACTCCTCCATAAGTCGTTTATATCCAAATGCAATCTCAAGAGGATTCAACTCTTCACGCTGAATATTTTCAATGAGTGCAAAAGCAATAAGCTGCTCATCATTTACTTCTCGGATATATGCAGGGATTTCTTCCATTCCGGCAAGTTTAGACGCCCGTAATCTACGCTCACCACTAATCAGCTCAAAGCGTTTTTGACCCAAGTACCGAACCGTAATAGGTTGTATTATCCCATGCTTTTTTATAGAATCGGATAATTCGGCAAGTGCTTC
>JBGTFX010000114.1:0-1573 GCA_041747055.1 Balneolaceae bacterium | reverse complement strand
GAAGACATTCAGTCAGAAGCTTGTAACGAATTCAGGGAACATTATAGAATGGGTCATTATCCAGGCTTGGGTAGCGTGAAGAAATTATCCATCAAACATCACATCGAACTGATCACCTCGATTCTGACGCGATGAAATGTTGTGCAAACTGTTTTAATGATATTGAACTCACGGGGTTTATTATTTCTAATTCCACTGAAATAGGGGACTGTGATTTTTGCACAACCAGAAATACAGAGCTCATTGATCCAAGGGAGTTTGAAGAAAAGTTTTTACAATTGATTAAAGTCTACGAACCCGTTTTAGAAACAAGGCTATTAGATGGAATAAAACCGGAGCTTATTCATGAAAAACTACAGAGTGAGTGGGGTATTTTTAGTGAGAATTTAAATGTTCAAGAAACAGAAGGACTGTTAAAGAACATTTTAGCCGATATTTATGATGAAAATAATTCTCTATTTCATACGCTCGTTGAACGAAAAGTAGTTTTATTTAATCTTGACGAAGCAGATGTTTTAGAAAAGGAATGGGATAAATTCGTTCACGAGATTACATCAATAAATAGATATTTTTTGGGAAAACAGATAGACCTTAAACTTTTGGAAAATTTGTTCCGCAACCATGAAAAAATCTATAGCGAAGGGAAATTATTTTATAGAGCCAGAATTTCTGATAGAAAAGGGTTTGAGCTTCATGAAATGGGAAAACCACCAGCGAAGAATAGTGTCTCGGGGCGTGCAAATCCAATAGGAATACCATACTTATATGTATCTACAAATAAGAAGACTGTACAATATGAGTCCAGAGCAACGCATTTAGATTTTATTACAATTGCGGAATTTAAATTAAAAGAAAACTTGAATGTCGTGCGTCTAAGACAAATAGAAAATTTAAGCCCATTTACACATGAAGATAAATTGGAAGATTACCTTAAATATCAAAAATATCTCAAAAGACTTGAAATAGAGCTTTCAAAACCTCTTCGTAGGCATGATCAAAAACTTGAATATCTTCCTTCCCAGTACTTGTGTGAATATGTGAAGTCTCTTGGATACGATGGTATCGAATATGGAAGTTCATTACATGATGGAGGTGTAAATCTTGCCATATTTAATGACGATAAATTGGAGGGAAAAAATGTGGAGGTACATGAAGTTGTGTCAGTAGAGTTGGATACAGAGGTTGTAAATTAACAAACTTAGTGCCTACCAAGTGTTGAATCTCCCAATCACGGCAATGCAGTATTCACTGCATTTTTAAACACATCTACCGCCGCATTCACAGCGCGTTGAGCCTCTGCTTTTTTCATCACAGTAGCGGTTAATAGTTTTGCTTCCATCACTTTGAGCTCCCGTTGTAATTCACGTTCAACCCCGGCTTCATCAATATGTCCGGCTTTATATCCTTCATAAAGTTCTTGTAGCGAAGCCTCTTTTTCTTTCAGACTCTCTTTAACATAACCGGCAATTTCGCCACCGTTTTCCGACAATTCGCCAAGCGTAGCGTTGCCCATATCCTGTAGCACGTTTTTAAAATCCATAGTTGGTTTGGTTATTTATAAATTCTCTATTCA
>JBGTFX010000113.1:0-3438 GCA_041747055.1 Balneolaceae bacterium | reverse complement strand
TTAATTTAAGTCAATCTTTGAAGTTTCGGCTCCATTATTCTGCACATAAACATCTCTGATGGGAAAGGGAATTTGGATGCCTTCTTGTTGATAGCGTTTATGCAACTTCTTAATAAATAAATGCCTAGCCATGCGCTGATCAAAATATTCATTTACCCGCATAGATAATTTAAAATCTATACTAGAATCATTAAAAGTATGAAATCTAATAATAGGTTCAATTTCTATTAATTCTGGAGCAATTTCTTGCATAACATCTTTGGCTACTTCTACAGTCACTCTTTCGACTTGTTCTAAATCGCTATCGTAACTGACACCTACATCCATTGTTAAAGTAATTGTCTTTGTTGGAAGGTGATAGTTGGTAAAAATTGCCGATGCCAGCCGAGAATTAGGTACAATGATGATATTGTTTTGAATCTCCCTAATAGTTGTATTTCGCCAAGTGATATCTGTGACGTAACCTTCATATCCATCATCTAATTTGACATAATCTCCAGTTCTGACTTGCTGAGAAATAATTAGATAAAATCCAGAAAATAAATTTGCCAGTGTATCTTGAAGCGCCAAGCCCACGGCTAAACCACCAACGCCTAAAGTGGTGACGATGGGAGTAACTTCCACACCAACAGTTTGTAAGAGGATAAGTGTTCCTAAGATTAAAACAGCAATCTTCGCTAGGTTAGAAATTAATGATGCGGGTACTCCTTCTGTTCTCTGGATGAATAAATTTACAAAACCAGCAGTTAATCTAGCTAAGACTAAGGTGACTGAGTAGAGAAATACAATGGTAATTACTTTTTGTAGAAGGCTTTTTAGGTCATCGTTGATATTAAGAGATGAATAAACGATTGCACCGAAAAAACCTGCTAGCGAAAACCACAGAAAAGTCATACGGTGTAAGGCTTGAAATATGACCTCACCCCCTGGTATTTGTTGCTGAGTCACAAATTTTCTCAGCTTTTTGAAGATCACTTTTTCACCAATCAATCCCGCCAGCAAGCCGATAAGAATAAATGCTATTGGTACAATCCATTGCTGCATCATTAATTTTAAATTTTGAGTGCAAGTTTTAAGGTATTAGTTTGACTAAATTTTACCTTGTTTAGTTGCCTTATTTTTCTACTTCCCACTTCCTATCCTCACCCGGTAATTTTGGGGTGGTCGATTAATAACCCGCATTCCGCACTTCAAATTGAAGTACAAAGAGATTACATCAAGAGAAAAGCAAAAAAATTAGGGTGATGAAGGCTCATAATACTGAACGAATCTACAGCATGAAAATAAATCATCAAACACAATATATTGTACGGTTATGTAAGCACGAAAAATTTGAGGAGCAATTACTGTTCCTTCAATGTTGATAAATTTTTCTGCACTCTCCAAAAATTGTTCGATTTAAGAAAGCAGATAGTATTTTTGACAAGATGATGGCAGACAATTCAAAATAAAATTACGTTCTGATGTTAAATTAACAATTTGATTAATACCATTTAAAGTCAAAAGATGAATTCCTTGAAAACATTGAAATACCCATCTTAATGTCGGAGAAATCGTTAACTTACCTAGTTGATTTTTGATTCCAGTTTTGATTCTTTTCAAGCTATTCCTCAGTTCCCTTTGTCCGAGATTATAAACTAACAAGCACAAAGACATTAAAAATAACATTGTCTCGATTCTTTCAGGGTTTTCTACAAAGAAGCTGTCGGCAAAGAATAAAGGGTCTTTCAGAAATCTGAACCCTCTCTCACAAGACTGTTGATTTTTATAATTTGTCAGAATTTCTGATGGCTCTAACTTATTATCATCCACTAAATTAGTCGCTAAAATAAATCTTCCGGCTGATTTTCTTTGTATTTCTATCTCTTCTGGTTTTTCATGACCTACTCCTTCGATTTTATAAACAGTCTTGTTATCTTTTGATGTACTTTCAATAAATTTCACTTCTTTAATTTCAAATAGCTTCAATTTTTTGTTGATTCCTCGTAGTTTATGTCGGGCTTGCTCCGGAGTTTCAAAATCTTCTTTTTTTAATGATTTCAGCAACTTTTCAACTTGCTCTTTTTCTTTTTTTAGCTTTTTATCTAGCTTCCTTAAATCACTTTCCTTTCTTGTTTGGCTTTCTACTATTAGCCACATTTGTTTAATCCCACCATAATTTACTATTTCTTCTTTCCACTTGTATCCATCTAATTTTAGGGCTGCTCTTCTCTTTATTTCTTCGGGATTTATCTCTTCTATCTCTACAAACTGAACTAATTCTTGTGCTTTTTTAATGGTCATCGGTACTCGACTTATCCATTTTAAATGCTCAATTAATTGGAGATTTTCTTGGCTATATAATGCGCTATCACAGACCATAATACTGTCAAAATTTATTTGCTTTTTAAATTCTACTAAGATTTTTCCAAATACGGCTTTATCAGCTTCATTGCCATTTCCCGCTCTCATTAATAATGGGATGTCTCCATCACTACTCGTGATTAAATCTAAAACACATTGTTTCAAATCTGGTCTATGGTCACGAGAATATCCTTTGGTTATAATTATTGGTCTTTCTCTAGTAATTTCTGATTCTTTTTCCTGATTATCTTCACGTTTGTATTCACCATGTAGATGAAATGATGTCGCATCAAGATGTGAATATTTTGTATTTATTTTAAATTTCTTAATCACTGATAATCCAATTTCTATAAACAGATTGTTCAATCCATATTTATATAATTTATCCATGATTCTGCCAATTTTATCATCATTTAGGTAATCACTTTTTACTTCCTCTCCCAATAATATTTCTATTCCTTTATCTTCAAAAAACTGACTGAATAAGTATAAAGGTCTTGATACAAATCCTAATCCATTTATTAAAATCGCTTTGACTAATATTCCCGCTGTAATTTTTTCACGCGGGTCTATTCCTAATTTGGAATTAATTGTTTCAACTATTCCTATTTCATCAATTAGCCCAGCTACTATTCCTAGGTGATCGATATTTTTAATTTTTGCTTCTGATATTGGAGACATTTTTTACTTCTCAAAATTTTTGAGTTTTTTTGATTGTCTCATTCCTGGTATCACCCATAAGTCACCATCACAAAACAATTTATGTTTAGTTTTGTGAAAGACCTGAATCCACGCATTTATAAGCTTTTTACCGACTTTGTACTTCCCAATCTAGGTTGATTCTTCATCCCGACTTACTTAAATCTCCTGAGTCTTTTTATTTACTCGTATTAGAGCCGATTTGCGTAAAATTTTGTACTACATTATGAAGTGCGGAATGTGGGTTATAAAGATTATCATTATTATTGAACCAAGGACTGCCATCTATAGGCGCTCCATCATAATTCCCGTGCCAATCATCAAGACACCATTCCCGGACATTCCCGTGCATATCGTATAGCCCAAAAGCATTAGCTACTCCACAGCTTCCCACTT
>JBGTFX010000112.1:0-3241 GCA_041747055.1 Balneolaceae bacterium | reverse complement strand
ATTCAACAATTAGTTAGATCATCTTCAAATGAACGTGTTTTTTTATTTGAACACGACTATCCCATAGGAAGAGGGCGCTCACTTAATGAAGCGCTCAATGAAGCGTCCGGAATTTTTGTATGGGCGCCGGTTAAAGCCAATCGATTCAACGAAAAGTTGCTGAAAGATGCCCTTCGACGATTTTATTCTAGTCCGGCTGCTTTTTGGGTGATGGATTTCGATCTTCACTCAAAATCAACAGATTGGCTTGAACAGGTTTCGGAAGCCGGGCTGCCCGATGACTCCTGCTTTATCTGGAATAGAAAAATTCTTGGGGCCGATACATTTTTTTTCAATCCATTTATGACTCATTTACATAGCGCAGAACTTGCACTTAGAGTCCACAATAAAAATGCTTGGCATAAAACCGATCCGTTTTTTGTGATTGAGGATGATCAATCCATACCGGCCATTGGTAAAAATTTAGAAGAGTTTTTTCATTCCGCTTATCGATCTGAAACAGACCAGTCTAAACGTGAAGATATTCTGGCCCTCTTCAAAAACATGGATACCGAACAGGAGAGAACGGATATAGATAAAGCATATCTTGCACAATCTCATCAATTATTAGCCCAGGGAGATGCAAATCGGGCACTCATTTTGGTTGATAAATTTCTTCGCTCTCATCCCGAACATCACGAAGCCGTTCGACTGAAAATTACCACGCTCGAAAAACTTCGACGACATGTAGAAGCCGCGGAGTTGAAACATCAGCTTAAAGGAATGGAACCAATCAGCCCGCCACAGGCAGAGCTTTTTATGGGTGAACCTTCAAAAGAGGAACCCATCAAACCAAAACAAATTGAAACCAGTATTGTAATTCCCACCACCGCGCTTGGAAAACCTCATCTGGAATCGTGCCTTCTTGCACTCGAAGAACACGTTGATTCATCAACTACAGAACTTGTGGTGATTGATAACGCCAGTTTTGATGATACATTTGATTATCTGGAACAGCTGCAAAAAGAGGAGTTTTTAAATATTAAGGTGATTACAAACTCCCAAAACAAAGGATTTGGAGCGTCTATTAATCAGGGGATTGAAGCTGCTTCGGGTGAATATATTCTTGCCATGCATACCGATGTAAAAATCCAGCCGGAAATGCTCTCTATTTTAAAAGAGGCTTTTTATCAGTTGCCGGATTTGGGAATGTCCGCTCCCGCCATTAATAAAACGGATTATGCCGCACAGCTGCCCGGAGATGAAACAGATGACCCATATATTCAAACAGATAAAGTGGACAGCTGCTGCTTTATGATCCGAAAGGATTTAAAATCTCGTTTTGATGAAAGTTATGGCCTGGCATTTATAGAGATGGATGATTTTTGCCATCAAATTGGTGATGAGGGCTTGCCTATTGTCGTTGCCCAATACACTGTTGCAGAACATCAGGCCGGAAAAATTACCGATTTAATGGGTTTAAAACTTACTCCACAAATGAAGTGGGAAAACCGTGCACGTTTCCACGATAAATGGATGGAGCAGGAATCCTTTACCATTTCGGATCAGGGCAGTTATGCCGATCGATTCGAAAAACTTGGCGCACCGGTTGATCCGGCAAACCCAAAAAATCAATGGATAGAAGCCGTTAAAAAATCCTTAACTGACGAAGTTAAAACCGATATTCTCAGGTCTGATCTCCCCCCAAATGATTTAATTACTATCGTTTCCACCTTACTGATGGCAGACGAACGGGAACTGCTGCGAACGCTCGAGGATCGTTTAGATGAGATTGATCTTCCCCGGGCTGTGTTGGTACTTTTCATCAACTACTATTTTGAAAAGAATATTTATTCTCGCTGCAAACATTACCTGAAAAAAGCAGGCGATCAACATCCAATTTTTGATCTTTACCGGCTCAAAATTTCAGTTGCTGACAAGGAGCTGGACGAGGCTTCAGAACTGCTCGCAAAGCTGATGGAAGATTATCCATGCAGCCCGGATTTATTATTTCTTGCGGGACAGCTTTATCGTCATAGCGGCAATGAAGATGAAGCTAATTCATTTTTTGCCATGGCCGGCCAGATTGATCCATTTCGATTTTCGAATGAGGAGACCGCCTTCGAAATAAAGTTTTGACTTCTAAGAGCCTAACGGTTTGGTGGTTGTGCGGTGAGTTGACAAATATACCATAGCCCTAAAGCCATAACGAATCCGCACAGCCTGCCCCGACCATTCGGGGAACCGCTGGTTATGTGTTCGGTTCATAGTTCCAGGGATTAATTACTTCAACGCCTGAACCTTCCATATCCTGTGTATTTCTAGTAACTACCGAAAGATCATGAACTAGTGCTGTAGCTGCAATTAGTGAATCTATTGCAGGAAGTGGCCTGCCATCTTGTTCTGCTTCAGCTAAAATCTCACCCCATTTATTCACTTCTTCAATAGTAATATCGAGCACACGGTTTTTGAACCGGAGGTTTAAATCTTCTTTTACCCATCGATTTAGCTCTTTCTTCTTTTTCGAGTCGGGTAATTTTTCAATTCCTTTTCTCAATTCGCCAAAAGTAATGACACTTAAATACATGGAAAGCTCATCCCGATCGGCGAACCACATCACAACATTTGGGTTTGGTTTCTTTTTGACCAATTCTGAAATACAGCAACTATCAATCAAATAGCTCATAGTTCAACACTACGGGCTGGTGACTTATCTCGCTTTAGGTCAATCTCAACTTTTGAAAGGGGGGATTTTTGAAAAAATTCAACCAAAGATGTCTTCGGTTGTTCTAATTTTCGATATTCTTCAGCTGAAAGCACTACAACGCTGTCTTTTCCATGCTTGGTAACCGTTTGAGGCCCCTCTTCGGATGCCTTGCGAACGACTTCGCTAAATCGGTTTTTAGCTTCTTGTAATTGCCATTTTTTAGATTTTGTGATCATAAACACCTCCTATTTCATCTAGTCTGTCTAGAACATACGTATTTATAACAGATAATAGAAGTGAAAATTGCAAGACATGAATTAAACAGTTGCCGACACATAACGGTTTGGCGGTTGTGCGGCGGGACGATGAATGTTCCAAAACCCCGAAACCAAAACTCGTCCGCACGAACCGCTGGTTGAACTAAGCCGCTATGCGGCAGGTTGCTTTCGGGCTCAAAACTCGTGAAAAAATTATCAGCGGGTCATAATATACCTCCTCACGTTTAACCAATTATTTAGGAGGCATACCATGACACCATTCGAAACACGTTTGATC
>JBGTFX010000111.1:0-3771 GCA_041747055.1 Balneolaceae bacterium | reverse complement strand
CAAATGCAGTAAGTTCCGTTATGGTCTCCCCTTTTATCCTCATTCCGAATAAAAAAGCGGCTACTTCCTCGTTGCTGACCGAACCACCTACTATTTGTTGAAGAGCAAAAGAGGCCTCCTCAGAGGTTAAATCTTCTGACTTAGAAATTTTCTCTAGTATGTCTGTAAACATTTAACTATCAGTTTATTGAGCGATCTTATTTAATGTCATTTTTAACCAGTTATGTACAATTTTAGGACCTTCTATGGTAAGGATGCTTTCCGGGTGAAACTGAATTCCTTCAATTGGATATGTCTTATGTCGAACTCCCATAATAACATCGTCCGGCGTCCTTGCGGTTACTTCCAATACATCAGGAATTGAATCCGGTTGTAAAGCAAGCGAGTGATACCTTGTAGCGGTAAACCCTTCAGTTATATCTTCAAATACTGTCTTCCCATCGTGATTTACGGTCGACGTTTTTCCATGCATCAAGCTAGGTGCGTGTACTACATTTGCACCAAATACCTGTCCAATGGCTTGATGTCCCAGGCAAACTCCCAAAATCGGGATATCCTTTCCAAGCTCACGAATCACCCCTTCAGTAACTCCTGCATCCTCCGGCCGACCCGGCCCCGGAGAAATCAATATTTTTGATGGATTCAACTCCCGAATTTCATCCAACGTCAACTCATCATTCCTGATTACTTTATAATCCTCAGTCACTCCTGCCACGATATGCACAAGATTGTAGGTAAAAGAGTCGTAGTTGTCGATAATTAAAATCATAGTATTGTGTAGTGAGAATTGGGTATTAAGAATTTTTTAATCAATATTGTCATGCCGGACCCCGATCCGGCATCTCGTGCCTGTAATAGGAGGGGCCGTGGGTGGTATACTTAAATTAAGTCTTCATCAAGAAATCAAACGCTTCAAGGACTTCTCCGCCAGGTGGCGGTTCAGACACTTGAAGGTTTTTTAATACTTAAAACTTCTAAACAATCCCGTTGCTTCACGAATCGGTTCCATCACTTCTTCAGCCCGAATTCTTGCCTTTCTTCCACCTTCAGTCAGTACATCATTAATGTATGATGGATTTTTTTCCAGTTCTTTTCGCCTTTCACGAGCTTCAGCATAGTAATCCGTTATCAGGCTCAGAAGTTCCTTTTTTGCATGACCATAGCCATATCCGCCTGCCCTGTAATTTTCTGCAATTTCACTTCGTTTTTCATCATCAGCAAAAAGTTTAATCAGTGAAAACACATTGCAGGCTTCCGGTTCTTTAGGGTCTTCTAAAGCAATAGAGTCGGTTTCAATTGACATCACACGTTTCTTTAATGCTTTTCCTTCTGAAAAAATGTCAATTGTGTTTCCGTATGATTTACTCATTTTACGGCCATCCACACCGGGAACCGTTGCAACGGATTTTACGATATGCTCTTCAGGAATTTTTAGCAGATCATCACCAAATGCCCTGTTCAGTTTACCGGCCAAATCACGTGCAATTTCAATATTCTGTTTCTGATCTTCCCCAACCGGCACAATATCTGAGTGATAAATGAGAATATCAGCGGCCTGAAGGATCGGGTATGTGAATAGTCCGATATTCGGACTCAATCCATTCGCTACTTTATCTTTATAAGCCACTCCTTTTTCCATTAACGATACCGGAGTCAGTGTACCGAGAATCCATGCGAGCTCTGTGGTTTGCGGTACATCCGATTGTGCAAAAAACGTGCATTTTTCAGGATCTAACCCCAAAGCCAGGTAATCCAGCACCACATCACGGGTATTTTCACTGAGTTTTTCACCATCACTTAGAGATGTGAGCGTGTGATAATTAGCCAAAAAATAAAATGCATCTCCCTGCTCCTGCATGGCAATATGTTGCTTCATTGCACCAAAATAGTTGCCGATATGCAGCTTGCCCGATGGCTGGATTCCGGAGAGAATGGTTTTTTGTTTATTCATATATGTTTGAATTCAATAAAGTAATTTTCTTTAAAGGAACATTAGAGCTACACTAGTTTTTTACAATCTTCACACCCCTAAATTCGCTAAAGCGTTCAAAAAATGAGCCCTCTCAAGCCAAACTTGGTCCCGAAACTTCGGGGAGGGGACTAATTATTATTTAGTTATTTCCAAAGCCAGGCTGAGCGCTTCAACTAAAGCCCCGGCTTTACTTTTCGTTTCTTCAAATTCTTTGTCAGGATCACTATCAGCCACTATTCCCGCACCCGCCTGGATGAAAACCGATCCATCCGTTACCAGCATGGTACGAATAGCGATACAGGTATCCATATTGCCGGAGAAATCAAAATACCCAACGGCACCGGCGTAGGGTCCGCGCTTTGTTGGCTCAAGTTCATCAATAATTTCCATGGCTCGAATTTTAGGTGCTCCACTGACGGTTCCGGCCGGAAAACACTGCTGTAAAGCATTTACGGACGACTTTCCTTCCTGCATCTTCCCCACCACATCAGATACGATATGCATCACATGAGAAAATCGCTCTATGGATTGATTTCGTTCTAAATGAACCGTTCCCGACTTACAAACCCGCGAAAGATCATTTCTACCCAAATCAACAAGCATAACATGTTCTGCAATCTCTTTAGGGTCATTTTTCAGGTCCTCTTCAAGGGCTAAATCTTCTTCATGATCTTTACCGCGAGGTCTTGTTCCGGCTATGGGTAACAATCGTGCTTCACCGTCAGTTACTCTCACCAGCACTTCCGGGGATGATCCCACAAGAGAAAAGTCACCAAACTCCAGGAAGAATAGGTATGGAGATGGATTTACCATTCGCAGTGCACGATACAGCGTGAACTGATCACCCTCAAATGGGACTTCAAAACGTTGTGACAGCACCACCTGAAAAATATCCCCCTCGTAGATATACTCTTTCGCTTTTTCTACAATTTCGTGGAACCGCTCCTTTTTCAGATTACTTTTTAACTTGCTTGCATCAAGAGAAAAAGCCTTCATTGGATTTACACTTTGCACAGCCGATTTCTCCATCTCTTGCAATGATTTCTGTGCTTTACCGTAGAGTTTTTCAAGGTCAGAACCTTCATCAACAAAAACGGTTTTCATCAGTACGATCTGCTGTTTTACGTGATCAAAAGCGAAAACCTCATCATAAAAAGACCATATAGCCTCCGGTAGATTGTGATCACTTTCCGGCACGTTTGGCAAGTTTTCAACTTCTCTTACGGTATCGTAGGATGAGAATCCAACTGCACCACCTGTAAGCCGAGGCAGATCCGGAATAATAGGTTCTAAATGCTGAGTGGTTAAGTTCTCGAGTGCCTCAAAATATGACTCAGTTAAGAGAATTGGTTCCTCATCGCCTGATGTTAGAGTTACGAGTTCCCCATCAAACCGAAGCACTTGATACGGGTTCTTGCCAAGAAATGAATATCGCGCCAGGTGCTCTCCACCCTCAACCGATTCAAAAAGAAAAGGATAGTCCGCATTTTTCCTGATTGACAAAAACAGCGATACAGGCGTAAGTACATCAGCCAACATTCTGCGTGATACAGGTATCGCGGTATACGTTTTTGCTAGTTCTTTAAATTCAGATAATGTCATATAACTCACATAAAAAAACCCACTACAGTTAACTGCAGTGGGTTTTTAAAAATTTCTTCATTAAAAACGTTCAATCATATCGATTCCACTGCCAAATATATTCTATTCGGCCACCACCAATTGATATGATTATTCGTTAATTGCATGCCTCAAAGCTAAACCAACTCAGTTTTAAATGCAATAAAAAAAAGCGGCCA
>JBGTFX010000110.1:0-2259 GCA_041747055.1 Balneolaceae bacterium | reverse complement strand
ATGCTAACACACTGGAAGTGGCTGAAGCCGTTGTGCGGGAGATGGGAAACTTTGGGGATGTTCTGCCCACCAGTGTATCTATGCAGCTGTTGAGTAATGAAGGAGATTTTATCCAAAAGTCAGTTTCAAATCTTGCACAGTCTGCACTGATTGCTCTTGTCGCAGTGATATTAATTCTACTTCTGTTTATGGGGGGATGGCGAATTGCGTTTATCGTGGCAATGAGTATTCCGGTGTCGCTTACAGCTACTTTCGCGGCGATGTATTTTCTTGATATATCTCTGAATATTATATCCATTACAGGATTGGCACTTGCCATCGGATTACTGGTTGATAACTCAATCGTGGTTTCAGAAAGTATTTCAACCAAGCTTGAAGAAGGGAGAAACCGAATGCAGGCAGCTCTTGAGGGAACCAATGAAGTGGCCGGCGCTTTATTAGGGTCCACCTTAACAACATTGGGTGTATTTGTGCCCATATTAGCTGTTACAGGCATTACCGGCTCCATTACACGAGATCTTGCACTTACCATTTCCATTGCTATTACAAGCTCCTATGTGGCATCCATTATTTTGATTCCTGTTCTTGCTTCCATCATGCTTCGCAGAGAAAAATTTAGCCGCAAAAGCATGACATTTAGATGGATAAATTCCCTTGAAAAAAATTACGGACGCATCCTATTCTGGATTTTAGACCGAAAATATGTAGTAGCATTATTTGTACTGGTGGTAATCGTTGGTTCGGTATTTTTGTTTAGGTCAATTCCCGGAGAATTTTTTCCCGAAAGTGACAGTGGTGAATATACTGTTCGGGTAACTTTCCCGGCCGGAAATCAACTTTATAACACGGCTAACTCTCTTCGGGAATTCACGGATTTACTTCTTGAAAGACCCGAAATAAGAACGGTAATAACGAGCATTGGCAGACAAAGGTGGAGTTCCGAGTCTAATCTGGGTGAAATGAAAGTGCTGCTGTTGGATCAGCGGTACAGAAAAAAAAGTACCGCCCAAATGATTGAAGAAACAGAAGCATTGCTAAGCTCGCCTGATCTGGAGCTTGAAATTCAGGAGAGCGGTGGCGGTGGTATTCCCGGAGGACGAGGCGGCTGGGGAGGCAGAGGATTAAACATTAGTGTGATTGGCCCGGATACAGATGTGCTGCTGGAATATGCCAAAAGAATTGAGGAACGGCTGACCCGCGAACCCGAGATCATGACCGTATCAACGAACAGGAACAGGCCAACTCCGGAACTGCACTATGTGCTGGACAGACAGCGAATAAGCCGTATAGGAGTCAATGCGAATCAGGTAGCGTCTGCCTTTGGGACTCAGGCCAGGGGAACACGTGCCGGATTTTTTCGGGAGCAGGGGAGAGAAATTCCAATTCAGGTGAGAAATGATCGTGATCGATTTCAAAACAGGGAAGATCTATTTGCCCTGGATGTTCTGCAGGTAGACGATGTTCGAATTCCCATAGTTGGTGTAGGTGATTTCCAGGTAGCTCAGGGGATGAACAGAATATCAAGAAGAGACCGGGAAGGATATGTGGATATAAACATTGGAACACGATTAGAACCGATACAGGCTCGGAATATAGTCACAGAAATTCTTACAAACGATGTAGTACTTCCGGATGGTTATCGATATGATTTCGCCGGGTCAACGCGTCAGACGGATGAAAGCCAGCGACAACTTGGTTTCGCTTTTTTATTCTCCCTGTTATTGACCTATATGGTGATGGCATCGGTTTTTGAAAATTTCAGGGATCCGTTTATTATCATGTTTACCGTTCCTTTGGCGTTTTTTGGATCTCTTGTATTCTTGTTTATGACAGGTACATCATTGAGTGTACCAGCCTATATTGGTATTCTTATTCTGGTGGGAATTGTGGTGAATAACGGTATTGTACTGGTTGATTATATTCATCAATACACCGGCAAATCATCCATGAAGGATAAAGCTTATTTACTAGCATTTTTGCAGGCATGTAAGCGCAGAATGCGACCTATTTTGCTAACTGCACTGACCACTATCTTTTCAATGATACCCCTCGCTCTTGAATTTGGAGCAGGATCAGAAACATGGAGTCCTCTTGCGAGATCAGTTATTGGCGGGCTGACCTTTGCTACAATTCTGACTCTATTTGTGGTTCCTGCAATTGTGGTTGGAGTTTCAAAACAACGACGTGAATGGGTTAAAGAAGGGCTGAGTAAAGTAAGTTAAACCCTTCTTGAACACCTGCCTAACACAATCTATGTAG